>NZ_JBHUWH010000476.1:0-5842 GCF_042670125.1 Kitasatospora sp. NPDC057198
GCGGGCGAACGCGACCGCCGCGTCGAACAGGGCCCCGGCCAGGCCGGTGCCGCGCTGCTCGGGGCGGACGAACACGCCCACCAGGTGGGCCTGGTCGACCTCGACCGGCGTGCCCATGACGTCCTCGTGGCCGGCCCGCTCGATCAGCACCGTCACCGATCCGTCCCAGCCGCCGTCCGGCCGCTCGGCGACGAACTGCTGGACGACCGTCTCGCCGCGGGAGCCGGCCGCCCGCCCCCGCCAGTGCTCGTCCGGCCTGCCGGCGGCGTTGTCGTACGTGTCCAGGAAGGCGATGCCCGCGGCCGGGTCCCGCAGGGCGTCCAGCCGCAGTTGCTTGACCCGCTGCCAGTCCTCGCCGGTCACGGCTCGTATCACGTGGTCCATGCCCAGATCCTTGGCGGCCGAAGGACGCGGGGCAACCGGATTTCGGACGCCCCGGCGGCCGCGCGCGAAATCCGCTCGTACCCGGCTCGGGCCCCGCGGGAGGATGGCGGCCGACCACCGTACACCGGAGCCGGAGGAACCCGTGCGCACCCCCCGGTACTACCTCGACCTGGCGAACGACTCGTTCGACCCCGCCGTCCTGCGTGAACTGGCCGGCTCCGCGTACCCGTTCGTCCAGCGCGCGGTCGCCGCCAATCCGCACGCCCCGGCCGCCGCCCTGCTCGAACTGACCGCGCTCTGCGGCCGGACCCCGGTCGACCCCCTCACGTGGAACGAGAACCACCTGCTCCTGCTGGTGGCCCGCCACCCGGCGGCGGACCGGGCCGTCCTGTCGGCCGCCGTGGCCGCCGCCGCCGTGCGCCTCACCGCCGGGGCGCGCCCGTACCAGGCCGTGCTGGCCCTGGCGGAGCACCCCGGAACGCGCCCGGAGGAACTGCTCGCCCTCGGCCGGCTGCCCGGCGCCTCCGCCCGGCTGCGCCGCGGCCTGCGACGGGCGCTGGCCGCCCGGCCCGGCCCCGACGGGCGGACGGGAGCCGGCGATCAGGCGATCAGCCGCTCGACGCCGTAGCCGCCGATCAGCAGGCGTTCCTTGCGGTTGCCGGTGAGGCGCTGCGTCCAGTCGACGAAGCCGCCGTCGGCGACCTCCACCGGCGCGGCCCCGGCGGCGGGCACCGCAAAAACCTTGTAGCAGAGGCGGGTGTAGTAGCCGCGCCCGCTCGCCCGGTCGGGGTCCTCCACCAGGTCGACGGCGGGCCCGAGGCCGTCGGCGCCGGCCAGGGCCTCGTGCACCCGCGCGATCAGCGGCGCGGCGGACGGGTCGAGCCCGGTGAGCCGGATCTCGGCCCGCCCCGCGCCGGTCCGGGCGAGCGCCCGGGCGGCGAAGCGGAGGTGTTCGACGAGGTGCTGCCGCTCGAAGGCCAGACCGCCGGTGTCCCGGCCCGCGCTGACCAGGCCGAACAGCTGGAAGTGCGCGGTGGCCCCGGGCGCGGCGAACTGCTGGGCGCGGACGACGCGTTGGGTGGTGGCGAGCCGGACGGGGGTGGCCGAGCGCGGGTCGGCGGCGAGCAGCCGGGCGCGGCGGCGGGCGGCTTCCAGGGCAAGCGTGTTGGTGGGGTCGGCGGCGACCTCGGTGCCCCGGACGGTGGCCACGACCTTGCGGGCGTCCACCGGGCCGACGGCGGTGTGGGTGGCGAGCGGGACGAGCGGGGCGGGAACGAGCGTCCGGAAGTCCGGGGGCAGCGCGTCGATCAGGGCATCCTCGGCCCGGCGCAGCCGGACGAGGTCGACCTCGGCGGGAGCCGTGAAGCGGTCGGTGCGGTAGCGGCGCATCACCTCCGCCGGGGTGGTCCGTTCGGCCCGGCGCCGGGTGGCTTCCAGCAGCAGGGTCGTCAGGTCCGTGCCGGACAGCTCCTCGGCCAGCAGGCGGAGGAGTTCCGGCCGACCGGGCCCGGCCAGGATCCGGCGCAGCGCCGGGCCGTCCCCGGCGTCTCCTGGTGTGGGGTTCGTCATGGCGGGCCAGTATCGCCGTTGCCCCGGCACGGGGCACCGGCTTTTCCCGCCGCCGACCCCGCCCGGTTTCCCTCCACCATCGGCCCCGCCCGGCCCTCCCGCAGCCGGCCCCACCCGGCTCTACCCCGGCGCCAGTCCTACCGTTTTCCCTCCACCGTCAGCCCCGCCCGGCCCTCCCGCCGTCAGCCCCGCCCGGCGGAGTGGCGGAGCACCCTGGTCCGGCCGGCGGGGACGGTGAGGGTGTCGGAGACCTCGGTGCCGGTGAGGAGTTCGGTGCCCGGTCCGGGGGCCGGGAGGTCCGCGTCGGCGGGGCCGTGGTTGATCGCGAAGAGGTAGTGGCCGTGTTCGCCCGCGCGTTCCACCACCTCGAGGTCGTGCGGGAGTCGGCGCTCGGCCAGGCCGGCGTCGGCGCAGGCGGCGCGCAGCACCCGGGCGAGCGAGTCGGCGTCGAGGCGGGCGGAGACGTACCAGGCGCGGCCCTCGCCGAGGGCGTGCCGGGTGACGGCGGGGCCTCCGGCGGCGGGGCCGCCCTCGGCGGGGTCGTCGGCGTAGCGCCACACCGTCTCGGCGCCCTCGGTCACCACGAACTCGGTCCACGCCTCGGCCCGCAGCCCCTCGGCCCGCAGCTCGCCGTGGGCTCCGGCGCCCTCCAGCCGGACGCTCCCGCCGGCCCGCAGCGGGGCGAACTCCTCGACCCGCAGGCCGAGTACGTCGCGCAGGGCGCCGGGGTGCGGGCCGGGGTGGACGGTGTCGTGCTCGTCGACGATGCCGGAGAAGCAGGAGACCAGCAGGGTGCCGCCGCCCTCGACGTACTGGCGCAGGTTGCGGGCGGCGGCCTCGGTGGTGAGGTAGAGCGCGGGGACGACGACCAGCGGGTAGCGGCTCAGCTCGGCTTCGGGGTGGGCGAAGTCGACGGTGAGGTGGGCGTCCCAGCTCGCGGCGTACCAGGATTCGGCGCGTTCGCGGGCGTCCAGGTCGGCGCTGGGGCGCCACTCGAGGCGCTGGGCCCACCAGGACTCCCAGTCCCAGAGCATCGCGGCGTCGGCCCGCACCAGGCTGTCGCGGATCTCCGCGAGCGCACCCAACTCCTCTCCGAGCGCGACGACTTCGCGCCAGATCCGGCTGTCGGTGCCGGCGTGCGGGAGCATCGCGGAGTGGAACTTCTCGGCGCCGTAGCGGGAGGCCCGCCACTGGAAGAACATCGCGCCCTCGGAGCCGCGGGCGACGTGCGCGAGGCTGTTGCGGGCGAGTTCGCCGGGGCGCTTGGCGAGGTTGCGGGGCTGCCAGTTGACGGCGCCGGTGGAGTGTTCGAGCAGCAGCCAGGGGCGGCCGCCGGCGACGGAGCGGGTGAGGTCGGCGGACATCGCGAGGTTGATCTGGCTGCGCGGGTCCTCGGCGACCAGGTAGTGGTCGTTGGCCACCAGGTCGACCTCGCGGCCCCAGGCCCAGTAGTCCATGGACTGGCACTGGCTGAGCGCGGTCATGAAGTTGGTGGTGACGGGGATGCCGGGGGCGAGCCGGTGCAGCAGGTCGCGTTCGCGCTTGAAGTTGGCGAGGACGGCGTCGTTGGTGAACCGGGCGTAGTCGAGCTGCTGGGCGGGGTTGCCGGCGGTGGGGGTGAGCCGGGGCGGCCGGACGTCGTCCCAGCGGGTGTAGAGCTGGCCCCAGAAGGCCGTTCCCCAGGCGGAGTTGAGTTCCTTGAGGGTGCCGTAGCGGTCGCCCAGCCAGCGCCGGAAGTGCGCGGCCGATTCGTCGCAGTAGCAGTCGCTGACCGGGACGCCGTACTCGTTGTGGACGTGCCACAGGGCGACGGCGGGGTGCTTGCCGTAGCGGCGGGCGAGCTGCTCGGTGATGGCGGCGGCGGCGTGCTGGTAGGCGGGCGAGCTGTGGCAGATCGCGCCGCGCGAGCCGAAGGCGTAGCGGGTGCCCTCGCGGGTGACGGGCAGCGCCTCGGGGTGGTCGCGGTAGAACCAGGCGGGCGGGACGACGGTGGGGGTGGCCAGGTCGGCGCGGATGCCGTGGGCGTGCAGCAGGTCGAGCAGCCGGTCGAGCCAGCCGAACTCGTACTGGCCGCGCTCGGGTTCGAGCAGGGCCCAGGAGAAGATCCCGACGCTCACCATGGTGACCCCGGCCTCGCGCATCAGGCGGACGTCCTCGGCCCAGACCTCCTCGGGCCACTGCTCGGGGTTGTAGTCGCCGCCGTAGGCGAGCGGGTCGAGTCCGAGCGGGCGGGGGTACCGCGGCTGATCCATGGTGGGCTCCATCGAGAAGGACTGTGAACGTGCACACCCTAGCCAACCCCGGGTGTCGCTGTGTCTCGCCCAGATAACCGTACGAGCTCAGGGATTGACAAGTGTCTCCCCGGTTTCCGTACTGTGAACGTGCACAGCGACGGACCGGGCCTCAGCGCCGCCCGTCGCCGTCCCCCCCAGCACTTCCTTCAGCACTTCCTTCAGCACTTCCCTCAGTACTTCCTCCGGGCACAGGGCACACCCGCCGCGCACCCCCTCGCGCGGCGGCAGGCCGCCCGGTCCCCCCACTCGAATTCCGTGATCCCCGGGAGGATCCATGCACCGTCGCCTCGCCCTCGCCGCGGCAGCCGCCCTGTGCGGAACGCTCGTGCTGTCCGCGTGCTCGTCCGACGGCGGTTCCGGTGACTCGGCCGCGGCCGCCTCCGGCCCGGTGAAGCTGACGTTCTGGTCCTGGGCGCCGAACATGGACAAGGTCGCCGAGGTGTGGAACGCGGCGCACCCGGAGATCCAGGTCAGCGTGCTCAAGCAGGCCGGCGGCGACGACCTGGTCACCAAGACCATCACCGCCGCGAAGGCGGGCAACGCGCCGGACCTGATCCAGGCCGAGTACCAGGCGCTGCCGACGCTGGTCTCCAACGACGTGCTGGCCGACATCGCGAAGCAGGCCGGGGACGCGAAGGCGCAGTTCGCGGACGGCGTGTGGAAGCAGGTCACGCTCGGCTCGGACGCGGTGTACGCGATCCCCGAGGACACCGCGCCGCTGGCCTTCTACTACCGGCAGGACCTGTTCCAGCAGTACGGCCTCAAGGTGCCGACCACCTGGGACGAGTTCGCCGCCACCGCCCGCGCGCTCAAGCAGCAGGCCCCGGACAAGTCGCTGACCACCTTCTCCGCCAACGACCCGGGCCTGTTCGCGGGCCTGGCCCAGCAGGCCGGCGCCAAGTGGTGGACCACCTCGGGCGACACCTGGAAGGTGGCGATCGACGACCCCGCGACGAAGAAGGTCGCCGACTTCTGGTCCGGCCTGGTCAAGGACGGCTCGGTGGACAACCAGCCGATGTACACCCCGGCCTGGAGCAAGGCGCTCAACGACGGCACCCAGATCGGCTGGGTCTCGGCGGTGTGGGCGCCGGGCGTGCTGACCAGCTCGGCCCCGGACACCAAGGGCAAGTGGGCGATGGCCCCGCTGCCGCAGTGGGAGGCCGGCGCCTCGGTGACCGGCAGCTGGGGCGGCTCGGCGACCGGCGTGACCACCGGCGCCGTGAAGGCGGGCCACGCGGACGCGGCGGCGAAGTTCGCGACCTGGCTGAACACCGACCCGCAGGCGCTGGCCGCGCTCGTCCAGCAGGTCAACGTCTACCCGGCGGCCACCTCGGCGCAGACCGGCAGCCTGCTGTCGGCGGCGCCGGAGTTCTTCGCCGACCAGCCGGACTTCTACCCGAAGGCCGCCGAGATCGCCAAGGGCACCGCCCCGGCCGCCTGGGGTCCGAACGTGAACGTGGCGTACTCGGCGTTCAAGGACGCCTTCGGCAAGGCCGCCCAGGACAAGGGCGACTTCGGGGCGGCGCTGGCGGCGATGCAGCAGTCCACCGTCGAGGACCTGAAGAAGAACGGCTTCCAGGTCGGCTGACCCACCC
>NZ_JBHUWH010000477.1:0-5857 GCF_042670125.1 Kitasatospora sp. NPDC057198
CCCCGGTGGCGGCCGGTCGGCCGGGCGCTGGTACCCGGTCGGGGCGCTGTGCCGGGCCCGTCCCCGCCGGTGGCGGGGTCGGGGTGCTTCCGGCGGCGGTCGGTTCGCCCGGCGCGGGGGTCTCGGCGGGGGTGTTCCGGGGGTCAGCCCTTGACGGCGCCGGCGGTCATGCCGGTGGTGACCTTGTTCTGCAGGAACAGGAAGACCAGCAGGACGGGGAGCATGAAGAGGCTGGCGGCGGCCATGGTGGCGCCCCAGTCGGTGCCGAAGACGTTGGCGAAGGAGGAGAGCCAGACCGGGAGGGTGCGGGCGTCCTGGTTCTTGATGATCAGGGTGTTCGCGAAGGCGAACTCGTTCCAGGCGGTGATGAAGCCGAACAGCGAGGTGGCGAGCAGGCCGGGGGCGAGCAGCGGGAGGGTGACCCGGCGGAAGGCGGCGGCCCGGGTACAGCCGTCGACCTGGGCGGCTTCTTCGAGTTCGGCGGGGACGGCGGCGAGGAAGCCGCGCAGGGTGACGATGGTGAAGGGGAGGGTGGTCATGAAGTAGACCAGGGTGAGCATGCTGAGGTTGTCGAGCATGTCGGTGTCGCGGGCGATGACGTACATCGGGATCAGCAGGGCTTCCCAGGGCGCCATCTGGGCGGTGAAGACCAGCAGCAGGAACGCCCGGCGGCCGCGCCAGCGCAGCCGGCCGACGGCGTACGCGGCGAGCAGGGCGACGACCAGGGAAAGCAGGACGGCGCTGAGGGTGACCAGCAGGCTGTTGCGCCAGTAGCCGCCGAAGCCGGGGGCGTGGATCGCGGTGGAGAAGTGTTCGAGGGTGGGGTGCAGGGGCAGGAAGGCGGGGGTGGCGGACTGGATCTCGGCGGTGGGCTTGAAGGCGGTGACCACCATCCAGTAGACCGGGAACGCGGCGGTGACGAGGACGGCGAGCGCGGCGAGGTTGAGCGGCAGGCGGCGCAGTCGGCGGGGAGCGAGGAGCTTGCGGGGGGCGAGGGGGTTCACGCCTCGGCTCCTTCCTGGCGGTGCATCCGCCGCAGGGTGGTGACGAGCGCGGCCAGCAGGATCAGCACGGTGAGCGTGGAGGCGGCGGCGCCGAGGTCGTACTTGTGCAGGTTCTGGGCGATCTGGAAGGCGTAGACGGGCAGCGTGGTGGTGGCGCCGTTGGGGCCGCCCTGGCTGACCACCCAGATCTGGGCGAAGCACTTGAAGGTCCAGATCACTTCGAGCGAGGTGACCAGGGCGAACAGCGGCCGCAGGACGGGGACGGTGACCAGGCGGAAGGTCTGCCAGGCGCCGGCGCCGTCGATCCGGGCGGATTCGTAGAGTTCGGCGGGGATGGTGGTGAGCCCGCCGTAGAGGGTGAGCGCCGCGAAGGGGACGGACTGCCAGACCACCAGCAGCACCAGGACGGTGAAGGTGGCGCCGGAGTGGGCGAACCAGGCGTAGTCGTGGTAGCCGTGCAGCCCCAACTGGTCAAGTGCCCAGTTGACCACCCCGAAGCGGGACTGGAAGAGCCACTGGAAGACCGTGGTGGCGGCGATCACCGGGGTCGCCCAGACCAGCACCAGGGCGCTCATCACGGCCAACCGCATCCGCTTGCCGAGCCGGACCAGCATCAGCGCGACCAGCGTGCCGAGGCCGGTGATCAGCACGGTGTTGAGGGCGGTCCAGCCGAGGGTGCGCAGGGTGACGGTCCAGAACTTGGGGTCGTCGAGCAGCGTGGTGTAGTTGTCGAACCCGACGAAGGGGGCGCCGCCGCGGATGAGTTCGGCCAGCCGGAAGTGCTGGAAGGAGATCACCAGGTTGCGGGCGACGGGATAGAGCAGCAGGTACGCCGCGCCCACCAGGGTCGGGGCGATGAGCAGGTAGGGCCGGATCCGGGTGCGGAGCGGCGGTGACGCGTTGGTGGGCACGGCGGGGTGTACTCCTGTTCGACGGTGGTGCGGACCCGGGAGGGCGGACCGGCGGGGGCCCGGCCGGGCGGCGGGCCGGGCCGGCGGGGGGCCGGTCGGGGTCAGTTGCCGCTGAGCGCCTTGGTGATGGCCTGGCTGGCGGTCTTGCCCGCGGCACCGGGGTCGGCGCCGGTGAGGACCTGGGTCATGTACTGCTTGATCGGGTTGTCGGCCTCGACGGCGGCCCAGTCGGGCGAGTTGGGGGTGGCGTGGCCGTTGACCGCGCCGGCCGCCATCGCGGCGGCGCCCTCGTTGCCGCTGAGCACCGAGGCCAGGGTGGTCCGGTTGGGGACGTAGCTCATCTGCTTGGCGATCTCGGTCTGCCACTTGTCCCCGGCCAGTGCCTTGACCACCTCGTAGGCGGCCTGCTGGTGGTGGGAGGACTCGGGGACGATCAGGTCGGAGCCGCCGGTGAACACCGCGCCGGGCTTGTCGGCGCTCTTGCCGGGGATCGGGAAGAAGCCGAGCTTGTCCTTGAGCTCCGGGTTGGCCTTGAGGATGGCGGCGGCGCCGCCGGGGGTGGAGATCAGCTGCGCGGTGTGGCCCTGGGCGAACACCTCGGCCTGCAGCGGCTTGGCCTCGTCGGAGTCCTTGGGGCCCTTGCCGAGGGCCTGGAGCTGCTGGTAGAAGCCGATCGCGGCCTTGGCCTGCGGGGTGTCCAGGGCGCCGGCCCACTTGCCGTCGGAGCCCTTGACGGCGAGGTCGCCGCCCTCGTCCCACAGGAAGCCGGCCAGCACGTACCAGGTCTGGCCGGAGAGGTAGATGCCCTCGTTGCCGCCGGTGTTGAGCTTCTGGGTGTCGGTGATCCACTCCTCCCGGGTCTTGGGCGGGGTGGTGATGCCGGCCTGCTGGAACAGGTCCTTGCGGTAGATGACCACCCGGTTGGCGGCGTACCACGGGATGCCGAACTGCTGGCCGCCGATGTTGCCGGGGGCGGCGAGCCCGGGGATCCAGTGCGCGCCGTCGAGTTCGGCGGTCTTGTCGCTGAGGTCGTGCACGCCGCCGCTGGCCGCGTACTGGGCGACCTGGGTGTTGCCGACCTCGATCACGTCGGGGGCGTCGTTGCTGGCCAGCGCACTGGTGACCTTCTGGCCGATGCCCTCCCAGTCCTGGATCTGCACCTTCAGGGTGGTGCCGGGGTGGGAGGACTCGAAGTCGGCCTTGAAGTCCTTCAGGAAGGTGTCGGTGACGCTGTCCTTCATGATCCAGACCGTCAGCTCGGCCGGTCCGGCCGTCTCCTGGGAGCCCGAACCGGAGCCGGAGGAGCAGGCGGTCAGGGTGGCCGCCCCGAGCAGTAGGGCGATCGCGGAGCGCAGGGTGGTCGGAAGTGCGGTGGATCTCACGGTGGGTGCCGCCTCAAGGTGACTGGGGATGCGTGTGGGGGCTGTTCCAAGGAGACCGACTGTTTACCAGTACAGTGGACTGGTCCGGTCGGTGGTAAGAGAAGGTGGCACAGCCGCCACGGCCCGTCAAGGCCCCTCGCGTCCACTTCACACGGGCTCCGACCTGCAAGGAAACCTTCCAGTTCGGGGCTTCCGGGGCCTGGGCCACCACTGGTAAGGTCCGCGAACTGGTCTGGTATGGTCTGACCAGTTCGGAGCGAAGGGATGGAACGATGGCGACGGATTCGTCCGGCGGGGCGGGATTGAAGCGCGATCAGGTCAGGGAGTACCTGCGCGAGCTGGTCGAGTCGCTGACCCCCGGCGACCCCGTCCCCTCCGAGCGGACGCTCTGCGCCCAACTCGGCGTCTCGCGCCCGACGCTGCGCGCCGGGGTGGACGAACTGGTGGCCGCGGGGCTGCTGGTGCGCGAGCACGGGCGTGGCATGTTCGTCGCCCCGGCCAAGATCGTCCAGGAGCTGACCCCGTCCGGCGGGGGCGAGCCGTCCTTCAGCGTGCCGCGGGCGTCGGGGAGTTGGACCAGCCGGGTGCTGGAGTTCAGCTCGATGCCGGCCGGTGCGGCGATCGGCCGCAAGCTGTGGCTCTCACCGCCGACGCCGATCCTGCACATCGTCCTGCTGCGGCTGGTGGACGGCGAGCCGATGGCGATCGAGCACCTGCACATCCCGGCCGCCCTGCTGCCCGGCCTGGCCCCCGCCGACCTGGAGCGCGGCGACCTCTACCAGCTGATGGCCGCCCGCGGGGTGCACGTCCACCAGGCCGTGCAGGCCATCGAGCCCACCGTGGTCAGCGACCGCGAGGCCCGGCTGCTGGCAGTCCCCGCCCTGTCCCCCGCGCTGCGCTTCGAGCGGCTGACCACCGACGCCTCCGGCGACCCCGTCGAGTACGTCCACTCGCTCTACCGGGGCGACCGCTACCGGATCGTCTCCCGGATCTCGCTCGCCGACCCGTCCCCCGCCACCCCGGGCGACTCCCGCCACCACCCGGGCATCCCCCCGGGCGACCTGACCACCCGCGGCACCGGCCCGACCGTCACCACGGGGGACATCCAGCCGCTGCTGTGACCCGCGCGGGAGCCGGGGGCGGAGTTCGGGCCGGGCGGGGTCAGGACCGGGAGCGGGCAGGCGCGGGCGGGCCGGTGTGCGGGCCGGCCCTCAGTCGCGCGGGGCACTGTACCAGCGCCACTCGGCGGGGCGCTCGAGGCCGGGCAGGTCGCCCCGGCCGGTGGCCCAGCGCAGGGTCGGCCAGGGGTCGGTGCCGGCGGGCGCGCCGGGGAAGAGCCGGTGCAGCACCCGGGCGCTGATCCCGGCGGGGGCCGTCCACTCCAGCCCCAGGCCGAGCGCCAGGTCCTCGGCGTGGGCGAAGAGTTCGACCAGCCCCATGGCGGCGCTGCCCTCGGCGTCCGCCGTTCCGAAGCCGTGGAAGGCGCGGTCCTGCGGGCGCGCCGTGCGGACCATCGCCACCAGCAGCGCCCCGCACGCCTCCAGCACCTGGACCAGGCCCCGCGGTCCGGCCTCCCGCTGGGCGAAGACGACGTTGGCGGGCTTGCCCGGTGCCTCCCGCCGGTAGACGAAGGGTACGAAGCCCTCGGCGGGGGGCGTCTGCGGGCCGAGCTGGGCCGCGTAGGAGAACAGGTCGTCCGCCAGGTGCTCGGCGGTCTCCCAGCAGCTCCACTCCAGCGTCCCGGCGGGCCGGTCCCAGTCGGCGGCGGCCGCGTCCGGCCCGCTCAGCAGGGCGACGACCAGCCGGACGCCCTCGGCCAGGTCGTCCGCCGTCACCGGGCCGACGGCGCCGGGGTGTTCCGCATGTCCGTGATCGACCATGTGCCGAGCGTACCCGCCGGAGGCCGAAGAGTCGTCTCGACGTCAAGCATCTTGATATCGAGATACTCATCGGGCAGAGTTGCTCGCCGTACGGACGGACGGCCCTCTGCGGAGAACGGGGAGCACCATGGGCGAGCGGGCGCGGAGCGAAGGACTGGCGGCCCAGCTGCGCCGTCCGCCGGGCGGACGGGACGGGCGGACGATGCTGTGGACGCTGTTCGTCGACCGCACCGGCACCGGCGTCTGGTCGGCGGTCTGCGTGCTGTACTTCACCGAGCTGAGCCGGCTGTCAGCCGCCCAGATCGGCCTGCTGCTGGGCCTGTCCTCGGTGGCGGGCATCGCCGGCACCCCGCTCGCGGGGCGGCTGGCCGCCGTGCACGGGGCCCGGCGGGTGCTGATCGGCTGCCACCTGCTGCGGGTGGCGGCGCTGGCGGCGGTGCTGGCGTGCTCCTCGTTCGCGGCGCTGCTGCTGGTGGTGGGGCTGGCCACGGTGGGCGACCGGGCGGCCCGCTCGATGGAGATCCTGTACGCCACCGAGGTCGCGGGCGAGCGGCACTCGGCCTACCGGGCGCTGTCGCGCACCGCGATGAACGCCGGGTACGCGGCGGGCGCGGGCCTGGCCGCGCTCGGCCTGGCGGCGGGCACCGCGGCCGCGTACCGGGCGCTGGTGGTCGCCGACG
>NZ_JBHUWH010000478.1:0-5810 GCF_042670125.1 Kitasatospora sp. NPDC057198
TTGGCCTTGGCGCCGGCCGCCTCGCCGACGAAGTACTCCTGGTCGCCCTGCTTCTGCAGGTAGGTGATCGAGATCTTCCCGTCCACCTTGGCGACGCCGCCGTCGCCGGACCCGGACTGCTGTCCGGTCGAGCAGGCGGTGGCGGCCAGGCCCAGGGCGAGCAGCAGGGCTGCGGCCGAGGCGGTGCGGGAGGAGGGGGCGGTTCGAGGCATGGGGACGCTCCTTGGCGCAGGAGTCCGGACCGGCGCGAGACTGGCGCACTGAAGTCAACAGACAACCGAACACGATCAAACGTGATGCAACAATGAGAGGGGCGGGGACTCGCCGGAGTCAAGCCGGGCGACCCACCGATACCGGGTCGTGATCTGGCCGCCCGGCCGCCCGGAATCGCCGCCCACGCCGCCGCCTCCCCCGCCGTACCCTCCTTGACCTGGTGATTCTCCGGGCCGGAGGGGCCGCCGCCCGATCACGAAGCGGCATCACGACGCAACAACGGCTTGACGCCCCGGCAACACCGGGTCAACACTCGTCGCCAACGCCATGTTGGCGTAAACATCCGCCGAAGGGCACTTCCCGTGAGCACGTCGCAGCGCACCACCCCCGCCACTGTCCGGTCCCGCTCCGCCCCCGCCGTCCGCCGCGGCCGCAACCGCGCTGCCCGGCAAGGCGGTTGGGGCTTCGCGTTCTTCGCACCGTTCCTGCTGGTGTTCGTGGTCGGGGTCGTCGCACCGCTCGGCTACGCCGCCTACCTGAGCCTGTTCCAGGACCGGCTGATCGGCGGCACGGTCTTCGTCGGGCTGGACAACTACCGCCGGGCGCTGGGCGACGAGCTGTTCCGGGCGGGCCTGTGGCGGGTGCTGCTGTTCCTGCTGGTGCAGGTCCCGGTGATGCTGGGCCTGGCCCTGCTGGCGGCCCTGGCCGTGGACAGCGGCCGGCTGCGCCGCCCCGGCCTGTTCCGGATCGGCGTCTTCGTCCCGTACGCGGTGCCCGCCGTGGTCGCCTCGCTGATGTGGGGCTACCTGTACGGCGACCGGTTCGGACTCGCCGGGCAGATCGGCGACTTCCTCGGCACGGAGCTGCCCGACCTGCTCGGCCCGGACTGGATGCTGGCGTCCATCGGCAACGTGGTGACCTGGCAGTACACCGGCTACAACATGCTGATCCTGTACGCCGCGCTGCGCACCGTGCCCACCGAGCTGTACGAGGCCGCGGCGCTGGACGGGGCCGGCGAGTTCCGCAAGGCGTGGAGCATCAAGCTGCCCGCCGTCCGCCCGGCCCTGGTGCTGGCCACGGTGTTCTCGATCATCGGCACCTTCCAGCTGTTCAACGAGCCCAACGTGATGCAGTCGCTGGCGCCGAACGTGGTCTCCACCAGCTACACGCCCAACATGTACGCCTACAACCTGGCCTTCAACGGCCAGCAGTTCAACTACTCGGCAGCCGTCGCCGTGGTCCTCGGCGGGGTCACCGCCGTGATCGCCTACGCCGTCCAGCTCCGGTCGATGCGGAAGGGACAGGGCGCATGAGGACCCCCACCACCAGGCGGCGTCCGCGCCGCGGCCGGACGAGCAACGCGCTCACCCTGGCGATGGCGCTGATGCTGGGCTACGCGCTGCTCCCGCTGGTGTGGCTGTTCATGGCCTCCACCAAGGACACCGCCTCGCTGATGGACAGCTTCGGCCTGTGGTTCGGCCACGGCTTCCACCTGTTCGGCAACATCGGCCACGTGCTGAGCTACGACGACGACATCTACCTGCGCTGGTTCGGCAACACCCTGCTGTACGCGGTGGTCGGCGCCGGCGGCGCGGCGTTCATCGCCACCGCCGCCGGGTACGGCCTGGCCAAGTACCGCTTCCGCGGCCGCACCGCGCTGGCCGCCACCGTGCTCGGCGCGATCGCCATCCCCGGCACCGCGCTGGCCGTCCCCACCTACCTGCTGTTCAGCAAGGCGGGGATCGTCGACACCCCGTGGGCGGTGCTGCTGCCCTCGCTGGTCAGCCCGTTCGGCGTCTACCTGATGCGGGTGTACGCCGCCGAGGCGGTGCCGGACTCGATGCTGGAGGCCGCCCGGATCGACGGCGCCGGCGAGCTGCGCACCTTCTTCACCGTCTCGCTGCGGCTGCTCACCCCGGGCTTCGTCACCGTCCTGCTGTTCGCCCTGGTCGCGACCTGGAACAACTACTTCCTGCCGCTGATCGTGCTCAGCGACCCGAAGTGGTTCCCGCTGACCGTCGGCCTCAACCAGTGGAACGCGCTGGCCACCGGCGCCGCGGGCAGCGGCGCCACCACCACCGACTTCTACCCGCTGGTCGTCACCGGCAGCCTGCTGGCGATCGTCCCGCTGGTGGCCGCCTTCCTCTTCCTGCAGCGCTACTGGCAGTCCGGCCTGTCGGCCGGCTCCGTCAAGGAATGACGGCATCCCTCCCTCCGCCCCTCCACAGCAAGGAAGCACCATGTCTCCCGCACCCTCCCGCCGCCGCAGACTCGCGGCCCTCGTCCCGGCCGCGGCCCTGCTGCTCGGCCTGACCGCCTGCGGCTCCAACGGCTCCGCCTCCCCCGCGGTCACCGACCCCGCCGCGGCGCTGGACACCCCCACCACGCTGACCTTCTGGACGTGGGCGCCGAACATCGACAAGACCGTCGCGCTGTTCGAGCAGAAGTACCCGAAGATCAAGGTGAACGTGGTCAACGCCGGCCAGTCCGCCACCGAGTACACCAAGATGCAGACCGCGATCAAGGCCGGCAGCGGCGGCCCGGACGTCGCCCAGGTCGAGTACTTCGCGCTGCCCGAGTTCGCGCTCTCCAAGCGGCTGGTGGACCTCGAGCAGTACGGCGCGGCCGCCCTGGAGTCGAAGTTCACCCCGTCCGCCTGGTCGCAGGTCGCGCTGAACGGCGGCGTCTGGGCCGTCCCGCAGGACACCGGCCCGATGGCGATGTTCTACAACCAGAAGCTCTTCGACCAGCTCGGCCTCAAGCCGCCCACCACCTGGGCCGAGTTCGAGGACGTCGCGGTGAAGATCAAGGCGTCCGACCCGAACCGCTTCGTCACCTCCATCGACCCCGGCGACGCGGGCGGCCTGGACAGCCTGATCTGGCAGGCCGGCGGCCGGCCCTTCCAGCAGAAGGACGCCACCGGCGTCGCCGTCGGCCTCCAGGACCCGGGCAGCAAGAAGGTCGCCGACCTGTGGTCCTCGCTGCTGCAGCGCAAGCTGGTCGACGCCGCGCCCGGCTGGACCAACGAGTGGTGGCAGAGCATGGGCAGCGGCCGCTACGCGATGTGGATGACCGGCGCCTGGGCGCCCGGCAACATCGCCTCCACCATCCCGGACACCGCCAAGGACTGGCGGGCCGCGCCGATGCCGCAGTGGTCGGCGGGCGACAAGGTCTCCGCGGAGAACGGCGGCTCGGCCGTCGCGGTGCCCACCTCCAGCAAGCACCAGGCCGCCGCCGCGGCGTTCGCGATCTGGCTGAACTCCGACCCGGAGGCCGTCCGCTCGCTCAACGACAACGGCCTCTTCCCGGCCACCACCGGCCTGCTCACCGACCCGGCCTTCCTGGACAAGCCGCTGGACGCGCTCGGCGGCCAGCAGGCCAACCGGATCTTCGCCGACTCCTCCGCGGGCGTCGGCGCCGGCTGGCAGTACCTGCCCTACCAGGTGTACGCCAACTCGGTCTTCAAGGACACCGTCGGCCAGTCCGCGAACAGCGGCGACCTGAACGCCGGCCTGAGCGCCTGGCAGCAGCGGATCGCCGACTACGGCAACCAGCAGGGCTTCAAGGTCACCACCCCGTGACCCCGGTCGGTGCCCGCCCGCGCCCGCCGCGGCCCGGCGGGCACCGGCCCCCTCCCTCCAGCACCCCAGGAGCAGCGACACCATGCCCGTCCTCGACACCGACGGCGGCGAGTTCACCCTCGACGGCGCCCCGTTCCGCATCCTCTCCGGCGGACTGCACTACTTCCGGATCCACCCCGGCCACTGGGCCGACCGCCTGCGCAAGGCCCGGCTGATGGGCCTCAACACGGTCGAGACGTACGTCCCGTGGAACCTCCACCAGCCCCGGCCCGGCGAGGTCCGCTTCGACGGCGGACTCGACCTGCCGGCCTTCCTCGACCTCGCCGCCGCCGAGGGCCTGCACGTGCTGCTCCGCCCCGGCCCGTACATCTGCGCCGAGTGGGAGGGCGGCGGCCTGCCGTCCTGGCTGCTCACCGACCCGGACGTCCGGCTGCGCAGCAACCACCCCGGCTACCTGCACGCCGTCGAGGGCTGGTTCTCCGAGCTGCTCCCGAAGGTCGCCGACCGGCTCGCCACCCGCGGCGGGCCCGTGCTGGCCGTCCAGGTGGAGAACGAGTACGGCGCGTACGGCGACGACACCTCGCACCTGGCGCACCTGGCCGGGCTGCTGCGCCGCTTCGGCGTGGACGTGCCGCTGTTCACCTGCGACCAGCCCGGCGACCTGGCCCGCGGCGCCCTGCCCGGCGCCCTGGCCACCGTCAACTTCGGCAGTCGCGCCCGGCAGGGCCTCGCCGCGCTGGAGGCGCTGCGGCCCGGACAGCCCAAGCTGTGCGCCGAGTTCTGGATCGGCTGGTTCGACCGATGGGGCGGGCGGCACGTGGTGCGCGACGCCGCCGACGCCGCCCGCGAACTGGACGAGCTGCTGTCCGCCGGTGCCTCCGTCAACCTGTACATGTTCCACGGCGGCACCAACTTCGGCTTCACCAACGGCGCCAACGACAAGCACACCTACCGGCCCACCGTCACCGGCTACGACTACGACGCCCCGCTCGACGAGGCCGGCGACCCCACCGCCAAGTACCACGCCTTCCGCGAGGTGCTCGCCGAGTACGGGCCGCCGGTGGCCGAACCGGCCCCCGCCGCCGCCCCCAAGCTGCCCGCCGCCACCGTCCGCCTCACCGAGAGCGCCCCGCTCCTCGCCGACCTGCCCGTCCTCGGCACCCCGGTGCCCGCGCTGCGCCCGCTCACCATGGAGGAGCTCGGCCAGGACTTCGGCTTCGTCCTCTACAAGGCGCTCCTGCCCGCCGCGGGCCCCGCCCTGCTGGAGGTGGGCGCCGTCGCCGACCGCGCCCAGGTGTTCGTGGACGGCCAGCCCGTGGGCGTGCTGGAGCGCGAGAGCCACGAGCGGGCGATCGCCTTCCACGTGCCGCGGGCCGGCGCCGTGCTGCGGCTGCTGGTGGAGAACCAGGGCCGGGTCAACTACGGCGAGGGCCTGCACGACCGCAAGGGCCTGCACGGGCCGGTGCTCCTCAACGGCGCGGAGCTGACCGGCTGGAGCAGCCTGCCGCTGCCGCTGGACGACCTCGGCGAGCTCTCCTTCACCGGCACCGCGGGCCCCGTCCCCGGCCCGGTCTTCCACCGCGGCGCCTTCCACGTCGACGAGCCCGCCGACACCTTCCTGCACCTGCCCGGCTGGACGAAGGGCAACGCCTGGGTCAACGGCTTCCCGCTCGGCCGCCACTGGTCCCGCGGCCCCCAGTGCTCGCTGTACGTCCCCGGCCCGGCCCTGCGCCCCGGGCCGAACGAACTGACCGTGCTGGAGCTGCACGCCGCCCCGTCCCACCGCACCGTCCGGCTGCTCCCCCACCCGGACCTCGGCCCGACCGAGGAGTAGCACCCGCCGACTCCGGGCGGCGGCCCGCCGCCCGGAGCACCACCCCGCCGGCCGCCCGCGGCCGCACACCCACGGAAGGTCGGAGAACATGAGCAAGTACCTGGTCACGGGCGGAGCCGGCTACGTCGGGAGCGTGGTGGCGGCGCACCTGCTGGAGGCGGGGCACTCGGTGACGGTGCTGG
>NZ_JBHUWH010000479.1:0-5787 GCF_042670125.1 Kitasatospora sp. NPDC057198
GTTCGTGCTGCTGCGTGTCTTGAAGGGACCGGTAAGCTGTTGCGCGCTCCGGCAGTGCACCGTCAGCAGACTGGGCCTCGCCGTTCCCCGAGCCCCTGGCGGGGCTCTTCGCCGTTCCCCGAGTCCCTGAACGCGCGCTCTGCCCAGCCCTTAAACGCCTTCGTACAGCGGCCGGATGGCCGTCGCGTCGGTGAGCGGCCGGGCCTCGGCAAGGTCGGTCGGGAGGCCGGCGGCGGCGAGGGCCTCGCGGGCCTCCGGCAGCGGGATCGCGTTGAACCAGCGCAGCGCGAGGGCGTCCTGGCCGGCCGGGGTGAGGCGGCCGGTGAGGCGCAGGCGGGCGAGGCCGCCATCGGGGTAGACGTTGATCCGCACGTGGGTGACGGGGGTGCCCGCCGGGAGGCGGTAGCGGTGGCGGGTGTCGGGCTGCAGGCGGGTGCGCGGCAGCAGGACGGTCTCGCTCTCGCCGTCGCTGCCGACGAGTTCGGCCCAGCCGGGGGCGTTGGCGACGAAGCAGGAGGTGTCCACCTCCGCCGCCAGCACCTCGCCGCCCCCGGCCAGGGCCACTCGCACCCAGTCGTTGGCCTTGTCGCGCCGACGCCGGGTCTCCCAGCCGTCGCCCATGACGGTGGCGCGGCCGGGAGCGTTCAGGTTGTGCGGGGAGGAGAAGTAGCGGTCGGAGGCGGCCTCGGCGACGCCGCCGTACTCCTGGGCGGCCAGGTCGAAGGTGAGTCCGGCCAGGTCGCGCGGGTCGGGCAGCACCTCGCCGTGCACCCGCAGCCGGGCGACGCCGCCGTCGGGCCAGATGTTGAGGCGGACGTGGGTGTACCGGGCGGGGTCGTCGACCGGGAAGTGGTGCGCGGTGTCGCCCTTGAGCGCGGTGCGCGGGACGAGGTCGCTCCAGTGGGCGGCGGCGAGTTCCTCGGGCGAGGGGTGGCCGGGGACGGACGCGGCCTGGACGGACGCGGTCTCGGGGTAGTTGCCGGTGAAGTGCGCGGTGTCGACGACCACGCCGCGGACCCGGCCCGCGACGCCGAGCCGGACGACCGCCCAGTCGTGGTCGTCGGCGGCGGGGTGCGGCTGCTCGGCGCTGGCGCCGCGGCGGCGGCGGGACTCCCAGCCGTCCATGATCTGGCCCTTGTGGCCGAAGGTGTGCGGGCGGAACTCGGCGGGTGCGGCGACCAGCAGGTTCTCGGCGTCCGCGAAGGTGTCCTCGTTGGTGGCGACCACGCCCGCGCCCAGCAGCCGGGAGGCCAGGTCGACCAGCTCGGTGAACGGCGCGTTCGAGGTCAGGTCAGTACTCAACTGGTGCTCCTTCTTTGCAGGTTCGGATTCAGCGTCGGACGAGCTGCCGGCCGTGCGGGGCACCGTCGGGGTCGACGGGCCGCCCGCGCAGCCAGGTGCGGTGGACCAGCCCGGTGAGGGTCCGGCCCGCGTACGGGGTGACCGGGTTCTTGTGGTGGAGGCGCTCGGCGCGGACGGTCAGTTCGCCGTCCGGGTCGAAGGCCACCAGGTCGGCGTCGCACCCGGGCGCGATGGCGCCCTTGGTGCCGGTCAGGCCGGCCAGGGCGGCGGGTCCGGCGGACATCCAGCGGACCACGTCGGCCAGGGTGTGGCCGCGGCGGCGGGCCTCGGTCCAGACGGCGGGCAGGCCCAGCTGGAGGGAGGCGATGCCGCCCCAGGCGGCGGCGAAGTCGCCGCTGCCGCCGTGCCGGGCGAGGAGTTTGAGGTCGGGGGTGGAGGGCGAGTGGTCGGAGACCACGGCGGCGAACTCGCCGTCCGCGAGGGCCTGCCAGAGCAGGTCGCGGTTGGACTCGTCGCGGATCGGCGGGCAGCACTTGAAGGCGGTGTCCCCGTCGGGGACCTCCTCGGCGGCCAGCGTCAGGTAGTGCGGGCAGGTCTCGGCGGTGACGCGGACGCCCTCCTCCCGGGCGCGGCGCAGCAGCGGCAGCACGGCGGCGGAGGAGACGTGCAGGACGTGCACCCGGGCGCCGGTGCGGCGGGCGGCGGCCAGCAGGGCGGCGACGGCGGCGGCCTCGGCGTCGTCCGGGCGGGAGGCCAGGAAGTCGCGGTAGTGGGTGCCGGGCACCTGGGGGGCGGCGTCCAGCACTGCCGGGTCCTCGGCGTGGATGATCGCCAGGGCGCCGATCCGGGCCTGCTCGGTGAGCGCGGCCTCCAGGTCGGCGGGGGCGGCCAGGTGCGGGAACTCGTCCACCCCGGACGGGGCGAGGAACGACTTGAAGCCGAACACGCCCTGCTGGTGCAGGAGTTCGAGCTGGTCGGTGTTGCCGGGGACGGCGCCGCCCCAGAAGCCCAGGTCGACCCACGCCTGGCCCTCGGCGGTCTTCCGCTTGGCGTCGAGGCCCTCGACCGTGGTGGTCGGCGGGATCGAGTTGAGCGGCATGTCGATGACGGTGGTGACGCCGCCGGCCGCGGCGGCCTTCGTCGCGGAGGCGAAGCCCTCCCAGTCGGTGCGCCCGGGTTCGTTGACGTGCACGTGGGTGTCGACCAGGCCGGGCAGCAGCGCGAGGGCGCCGAGGTCGGTGAGCCGGTGGCCGTCGGCCGGCAGGGTGCCGTGCGGGGCGACCAGCTCGATCTTTCCGGCCCGTACCAGCACGTCGGCGGGGCGTTCGCCGTCCGGCAGGACCACCCGCCGGGAGCGGATCACCGCGTCGTCGATGGGCATGAGGGAACCTCCGAGCGTCGTGGAGAGCGGGGTGGGTCGAAGGAGTGCTGGGAGCCTAGGCTCGCCTTCAACAAAACGTCAATGTGTGAACGTACGAGAGTGCGACGGGCCGTCAGGGCGGCGGGACGGGCACGCCGGCCCGGCGTCAGCGCAGCAGGGCGGACGCCAGCCGCTCCCCCGCCAGCTCGGCCAGCTCGCCCGCCCGGGCCATCGACTCCGCCGGATCGCCCGCCAGGTCGGCCAGGGCCAGCGCCGCGGCGAAACCCGCCGCCCGCCACTCCCGCTCGGCCAGCTCCAGCCGGCCGGCCACCGCCGCCACCGGCACCCCGGCCCGGACCGCCGCCGCGGCCACCCCCGCCGGGGCCTTGCCGTGCAGGGTCTGCGCGTCCAGGCAGCCCTCGCCGGTCACCACCAGGCGCGCCCCGCGCACCGCCCGCTCGAAGCCCAGCAGCTCCAGCAGCAGCTCGATGCCGGGCCGCATGGTCGCCCCCAGCAGCGCCAGCGCGGCGAAGCCCACCCCGCCGGCCGCGCCCGCGCCCGCCGCACCCCGGACCTCCCGGCCCGTCAGCCCGGCCACCGCGTCCGCCCAGCGGGTCAGCCCCTCCTCCAGCACCACCAGGTCGGCGGCGTCCGCGCCCTTCTGCGGGCCGTACACGGCGGCCGCCCCGCGCGGGCCCAGCAGCGGGTTGTCCACGTCGCACGCGACGACCACCTCCACCCCGCGCAGGCGCTCCGCGAGCGGGCCCGGCTCCACCCGGGCGAGGCGCCGCAGCGCGGCCCCGCCGGGCGGCAGCGGCGCACCGTCCGCGTCGTACAGCTCGACGCCCAGCGCCTGCGCCATGCCCGCGCCGCCGTCGGTGCAGGCGCTCCCCCCGAGGCCCAGCACCACCCGGGACGCCCCGAGCGAGACCGCCTTCGCGATCAGCTGCCCGACCCCGTACGAGCCCGCCGCCAGCGGCGCCGTCCGGCCCCCCGGCAGCCGGGCCAGCCCGGACGCCTGCGCCAGCTCGACCACCGCGGTCTCGCCCTTCACCGCCAGCCCCGCGACCACCGGCAGCCCGGTCGGCCCCGCGACCTTCACGTCCACCCGGGAGAACCCCGCCGCGAGCGCGGCCGCCAGCGTCCCCTCCCCGCCGTCGGCCACCGGCAGCTCCCGCACCTCCACCCCGGGCACCGCCCGCCGGATCCCGGCGGCGATCCGCGAGGCGGCCTCGGCGCCCTCCAGCGTCCCCTTGAACTTGTCGGGGGCGACAACCACATGACCTCGCACGGCACCGGGCCTTTCAGGAGAACAACCGTCGTAGGAAGAACTGTCAGGGAGCTCGGGAGGACGAAACCAGGGGCTCGGGGAACGGCGAGTCCGTGCTGCTGGTGGCCGGAGCCCATCGAAGTGTCCGTGCTGCTGCGTGCAGTGAACAGAACCGGAAGCTCACGCGCGCAACGGCAGTGAACCGTCAGCAGCCTGGGCCTCGCCGTTCCCCGAGCCCCTGATTCGCATCCCGCCGTTCCCTTGCTACTTGACCTCGCGGCCGGAGAGCCGTTCGACGCCCCGCAGCAGGGCCGAGTGGTCGAGGGAGCCGTCACCGTTGGCGCGGGCGGAGGCGACCAGTTGGGCGGCGACCGCGCCGAGCGGGAGCGCGGCGCCGACGGCGCGGGCGGCATCGGTGACGATGCCCATGTCCTTGTGGTGGAGGTCGATCCGGAAGCCGGGGGCGAACTCGCGGGCGAGCATGTTGCCCTTCTTGCGGTTCAGCACGGTGGAGCCGGCCAGCCCGCCGCCGAGGACGTCGAGCGCGGCGGCGAGGTCGACGCCGGCGTTCTCCAGGAAGACCACGGCCTCGGCCAGGACCTGGATGTTGACGGCGACGATCAGCTGGTTGGCGGCCTTGACGGTCTGGCCGGCGCCGGCCGGGCCGACGTGCACGACGGTGGTGCCGAGCGCGTCGAACAGCGGCTTGGCCTCGGCGAAGTCGGCGTCCGCGCCGCCGACCATGATGGAGAGCACGGCCTCGACGGCGCCGGCCTCGCCGCCGGAGACGGGGGCGTCCAGGGCGCGCAGGCCGGCGGCCTTCGCGGCGGCCTCGACCTTGATCGAGGTCTGCGGGGTGATGCTGGACATGTCGATGACCAGGGTGCCGGGCCGGGCGTGGGCCAGTACGCCGTCCTCGCCGAGGATCGCCTGCTCGACCTGCGGGTCGGCGGGGACCATGGTGATGACGACCTCGGCGTCGGCGACGGCTTCGGCTATCGAGCCGGCGCCGTGGCCGCCGGCGGCGACCAGGGCGTCGATGGGCTCCTGGGTGAGGTTGTAGCCGGTGACGTGGTGGCCGGCCTTGACCAGGTTGACGGCCATGGGCTTGCCCATGATGCCGAGGCCGACGAAGGCGATCTTGCGGCTCATCGCGTGCGGGTCCTTAGCTGTGAGGGTGTCGAGGGGGGTGGGTTCAGCGCGCGGCGCGCAGCTCGCGCGGCAGCCAGTCGAAGCTCTCGGCGCTGACGCCGCCGGCCGGGCGGTACTCGAGGCCGACGAGCCCCTGGTAGCCGGCGGCGGTGAGGCGGGCGAACAGGGCCTCGAAGTCGAGGCCGCCGGTGCCGGGTTCGTTGCGGCCGGGGGTGTCGGCGATCTGCACGTGGCCGATCCGGTCGGCGTACGCGTCGATGACGGCGGCCGGGTCCTCGCCGTTGCGGGCGAGGTGGTAGAGGTCGCAGAGGAACCTGGCGTTGCCGAGGCCGGTGGCGGCGTTGACCTTGTCGACGACGTCGACCGCGGCGGCGGCGGTGACCAGCGGGTAGTCGGGGGACTCGGCCGAGTTGAGGGTCTCGACCAGCAGGACGGCGCCGACGGAGTGCGCGGCGCGGGCGGCCAGCGCGAGGTTCTCCAGGGCGAGGGCGTCCTGTTCGACCGGGTCGGCGCCGGGGACGCGGTTGCCGTAGAGGGCGTTGAGCGCGCCGGTGCCGAGGCGTTCGGCGAGGGCGGTGGCGACCGGGAGGTTCTCCCGGAAGCGCTCGCTCTCGGCGGGGAGGGACAGCGTGCCGCGGGCGCCGCGGGCCAGGTCGTCGAGCAGGTTGAGGCCGGTGAGCCGGACGCCGGCGTCCTCGAACGC
>NZ_JBHUWH010000480.1:0-5768 GCF_042670125.1 Kitasatospora sp. NPDC057198
GGGCCGTCCCCGGGGGGCCCGGCCGGTGTGACCGGGCCCACCCCGGCTCTATGCTGCTGCCGTGACGACTCCCGGCGCGGCCCCGACCCGATCACCGGAGCGACCGTTGGAACGGCTGCTGGAACGGCGCGGGCTCGACCCGGGCGGCTCCGCGCTCGGGGCGGCCCCGGATCCGGAGGCGCTGCGGGAGCTGGCCCCGGCGCTGGGGCTGCACGCCGCGGACCTGTTCGTCCTGGCCGGGCTGCCCGTCCCGGAGGACCTGGCGCCGCTGGACCCGGGAGCCTCGCGCTGGGCGTCGGGGATCGTGCAGGCCGGGGCCGACCTGTCGGCCGCGGGCCGGCGCGAACTGCTGGACGCGGTACGGGCGCTGCCGCAGCGGGAGCGGACCGTCCCGTTCGGGCCGGGGCCGGACGAGCCCCGCTCGGACGGTCCGGGCGGGCGGGTGGCCCGCCTGTTCCGGCAGCGGAACCTGGGTCTGTCGGGCCTGGCCGAGGTCCTCGGCGTGGTGACGCCGAGCTACCTGGCGATGAGCACCCACCGCCGGTTCGGCGACGACCGGCTGGGGCCGGCGCCCCGCCTGCTCGCAGACTACGCGGCGCTGGCCGGGATCGACGTCCGCGACCTGTCCGCGCTGACGGGCCTGCCCCGGCCCGAACCGCCGCCGCCCGTCGCCCCGTTGACCGCAGACTCGGCGGCGCTGCTGTGGGAGCTGCGCCGCCTGTCCGCCGGGCAGGCCCACGAGGTCGCGCGGTCGCTGTCCGTCCACGGCGCCTGACGGGCCCGAGCGGAGCCTCAGCGCAGCCCGGTGGCCGGTGACTGGGTCAGGACGCAGGTGAGGCCGACGCCCCAGTCGGCGCCGTCGTCGCAGCGCAGCTCCGGGTCGCGGAAGGCGTCCAGCAGTTCGTCCGGCGGGATCACGGCGAACTCGCCGGCGTCCGGGTCGGCGATGTGGCGGACTTCGATCAGGCCCGCGCGGACGAAGCGGAGCAGGGGTGCGGTCTCGGCCGCCACGTGGGTCCGGAGCGCCTCGCCGGCCAGGTCGGTGGGGAGGGCGGCGAAGATGCCGTACGGGCCGGTCAGCCAGCTGCCGGGCTCCTGGGCGCAGATCCAGACGGCCTTCTCCGGCTCGGTGAACCCCGCCCGGGGCGGGTGGGCCGGGCGGCCCTCCGGGTAGGCCACGGCCTCCCAGCGGGCCAGGCCCCCGGGGGTGGCCCGGACGGTGAGCATCGGCCCGCCGAAGCGCCACACCGCCGGGTCGGCGACGGCCCGTTCCAGCTCCGGGCCGGACAGCACGGGGGCGGCGTCGGTCATCGTCCGGTCGGTGCGCACCGTCAGCCACCCGGCGCCGACCAGCCGGAGCGTCGCCGCCGCCAACTCCGGTACCAGGGCGAGCTGTTCGGGCACGCTCGCGCCGCGCCGGGCCGGGATGCCGGGCGAACCCGTCCAGCGCAGCACCGAGTTGAGGTGCTGCGGGGTGTTCGCCAACTGGAGGCCGATCACCGCGCGGCGCACCAGCACCTGTTCGGCGAGGGTCAGTTCGGCCCACTCCCCGGCGGGCCCGCTCTCCGCCGCACCGCTACCGGCCGCAGCGCTCCCCGCACCGTTCCCCATGGGCACCGATCCTGGCACACGCCACCGCTCCGGGCGGCGGCCCCGGGGATGTCGGTGGGCACCGGCATGATGCCCCGCCATGGACACCGACGAGTTCTGGACACTGATCGAACAGGCCCGCGGGCCGCAGGCGGACCCGGCGGCCCACCAGGACCCGGAGGACGGCGAGGCCGTCGCCGCGCGGGCGGTGGCCCTGCTGGCGGCCCGCCCGGTGGCGGAGATCCTCGCCGCGGAGCGGGTCCTGGACCGCCTGCTGGCCGACTCCTACCTGGCCCCGCTGTGGGGCGCGGCGTACCTGCTCAACGGCGGGTGCTCGGACGACGGGTTCGACTACTTCCGGGGCTGGTTGGTCCTCCGGGGCCGGGCGGTCTTCGAACGGGCGCTCGCCGACCCGGACGCGCTGGCCGACCTGCCCGCGGTCCGCGCCGCCGTCGCGGCCGGGGCCGACCTGGACGGCGAGGAGGCCCTCTCCCTGGCCTGGGACGCCCACCTCGCGGCCACCGGCGCCGAACCGCCGGCGTCCCGGCGCGCGGTCCCGCTGCCGGAGCTCGACCCGGAGTGGAACTTCGACTTCGACGACCACGAGGAGCTGTCCCGCCGCCTGCCCCGGCTGGCCCGGCTGTGCGCCGAACGGGACGGGTGACCGGTCGCGGCGGGGATCCGGAATCCCGCCCGGCCCGGCCCGGGGCCGCAGTAAGCTCGTGGACGCACCGATTTCCCCACCTGTCACGGGAGTTCACCATGCCCACTGCCGTCCCGGCCCCCTCCGACCGCACCCCGCAGGACGTCCTGGCGCACTACCGCCGGGCGATGCTCGACCTGGACGCGGACGCCCTCGCCGAGCTCTACGCGCCGGACGCCGTGCACGAGTTCCCGTTCCGCTTCCCGGGCTTCCCGGAGCGCTACGAGGGCCGGGAGGCGGTGCGCTCCGGCTACAAGGCGGCGTGGGGGGCCAGCCCGGCCCGGCCGGCCGAGATCGAGGAGCGCGCGCTGCACGCGTCGACCGACCCGGAGGTGCTGGTGGTCGAGCAGGTGGTGCGGGGCGAGATCGCGGGCCGGGGCGCCTTCGCGGTGCCGGGCCTGCTGGTGCTGCGGGTCCGGGACGGCCTGATCGTGCACGTCCGCGACTACATGGACGGCCTGGCCGTCTCCGGTCCCCGCAACGGCTGAGACCGGGGGTTCAGCCGCGGGCCGCCGCGGGGGTGCGCAGCGCGGGCAGGGCGCGGTCGAAGGCGGTGAGCAGCAGGAACAGCACGGCCGCGCCCAGCATGACCCAGGCGAGTTGGTGCATCCCGGCGGTGCCCGCGTGCGGCCCGTAGGCGGCGGCCGTCGCGGCGGAGGCCACCATCGAGCCGAGGTAGGCGAAGGTGCGCAGCAGTCCGGCGGAGGAGCCGGTGCGGGCCGGGTCGGACTGCAGGAAGACGGAGTTCTGCAGGGCGAGCCCGTTGGCGCCCTGCGGGACGCCGAACACCACGGCCAGCGCCGCCAGTGCCCACAGCGGGCTGTGCGCGCCGAGGGCGAGCATCAGCGCGCAGGCGGCGACCTGGCCGAGGCCGCCGACCAGCAGGGTGGCCCGGATGCTGCCGCGCCGCCCGGCCAGCAGCGAGACGCCGATGCCGACCAGGAAGGTCGGCGCCTGCACCAGCCCGGCCTGCAGCGGCGTCAGTCCGAAGCCCTCCTCGGTCCACTGGGCGAAGCCGTACAGGAAGGCGTAGGAGACGACGTACGCGGCCAGCGCGCGGGCGTAGGTGAGCAGCAGTGGGGTGTTGCCGCCGAGCACCTTGACGTCGATGAACGGCTGTTCGGCGCGGCGTTCGCGGACGGTGAAGGCGACGGCGGCGGCCAGGGTGAGCGGCGGCAGGTACCAGCGGTCGGCGTGCGGGTGCATCAGGAACAGCAGCAGCGAGAGCAGCAGGACGGCGAACAGGGCCATGCCGGGCAGGTCGATCCGCCGCAGCGCGCCGGGGCCGTCGGATGAGCGTTCCTGCGGTGGCGGCTTGGGCAGGCGCAGCGCGCCGAGGGTGACGGCGAGCACCGACAGCGGGATGTTCAGCGCGAAGGTGCTGCGCCAGCCGCCGGCGCCGGTGAGCAGTCCGCCGAGCAGCGGGCCGATCACGGCGACGGTCTGGTTGGCGACGGCGAGCAGGGTGAGCACGCCGGCGGGGCTGTCCTGCCCGGTGCGCCGGGACTCGGCGCGCAGCAGGGCCATCGCGGCGGGGTAGCCGGCGCAGGTGCCGAAGCCGAGGACGACCCGGGCGGCGATCAGCGTGCCGAGGTTCGGCGCGAGGGTGCCGACGACGCCGGCGACGCCGACCAGGGCGGTGCTGGCGAGGAAGAGCCGGCGCGGCCCGAACAGGTCGATCAGCCGCCCCACCACGGGCTGTCCGAGCGCGGTGGCCAGGTACAGCGCGGAGACCAGCCAGGCGGTCTGCGCGGGCGAGGCGCCGAGTGCGGCGCCGATCGGGACGAGTGCGACGGCGATGACGGTGGAGTTGACCGGGTTGAGGACGGAGCCGAGCACCATCGGGGGGACGAGTCGGCGGTCGAGCGCCGGTGCCCGGTCCAGCTGCTCGCCGGGGGCGGTCGCGGTCGTACGGTCGGTCATGGTGCTTCTGCCGCTCGGTGGTCGTGGTGGGTGGTCCCCCGCCCGGGGCGGGGGCGGGCCGTCACTCCTGGACGATCCGTTCGAGGACGGCCATCGCGGCGATGACGGTCTGCCGCTCCTCCTCGGTGCACTTCGCCTGGAGTTCGGCGGCCAGCCACTCGCCGCGGGCCCGGCGGCCCTCCTCGCCGCGGCGCCGGCCCTCGGGGGTGAGCCCGATCAGGACGCGGCGCCCGTCCTCCGGGTCCCGGCTGCGTTCGACCAGGCCCTGCGCGGCCAGGACGGCGATGGTGGTGGCCATCGACTGGTGGCGCATCCCCTCGGCGACGGCGAGGTCGCTGGTGGTCAGGCCGGTCTCGCTGTCCAGCAGCCGCCCCACGGTGGACGCCTGGGTGAGGGTGAAGTCCCCCGTCCCGGCGGCGGCCCGGAGCCGTCGGCGCAGCTTGCCGATCACCGAGCGCACCTGCTGCGAGGCGCGCAGGGCGGACGGCGCGGGGTCGGAGTCGTCGCTCATGCTGCCCAGCCTAGGTTTCCGGCCGCCGGATGTACAGTTTCCCTGTAGATCTCCGCGATTCTCCGGAGCCGCGCGTTTGGCGCCGCGGCGCACCCGCTGCTACCTTTCCGGAGGCCGTGCGAGAGACCTTGGAGGTGGTACCCGTGAACGCAGTATCGACATGGGTGCTCCCCGCTGGGGCCACGGTCGGACGGTAGTGATCCGTCCGGGAGCGCCGTTCCTGAGCACTCCCGAGAGGCACTACCGCCATGACTGTGCACTTCACTTCCGCTTCGCACCTCGACGCCGGCGTCCTGGAACGCGATTTCACCCTCGACGACGTCCCCGGTGTCCTGTGGACGCCCGCCTGCGCCGACCCGTCCGCGCCCGTGCCGCTGATCCTGCTCGGCATGCCGCCGCTGGGCCTGGCCCGGATGCGCCCCCGTCTGGCCGACCGGGCCCGCCGGGCCGCCGCGGACGGCTTCGCCTCGGCCACCATCGAACTCCCCGGCAGCGGCGAGCGGCCGCGCGTCCCCGCCCTCGAGCGGGGCCGTGCCGAGTTGCGCCGGGCGATGGCGGCGGGCGAGCCGGTGGGCCCGGAGATCATCGACGCCCTGGTCCTCCCGCTGGTCGACCTGGCCGTCCCGGAGTGGCGGGCCACCCTGGACGCCCTGCTGGAGGTGCCGGGCGTCGGCGGCCCGGTCGGCTACTCGGGCGGGGTGATCTCGATCGGTGTCCGCCTCGCCGCGGTCGAACCGCGGATCGCGGCCGCCGGCCTGTTCGCCGGCAGCCTGCTCCCCCGCGCCACCTTCGAGGAGGCCCGCCGGGTGACCGTCCCGCTGCACGTCCTGCTGCAGTGGGACGACGAGGGCAACGACCGGCAGGCGTCGCTCGACCTGTTCGACGCCTTCGGCTCGGCGGAGAAGTCGCTGAGCGCCAACATGGGCGGCCACACCGGCGTCCCGGAGTACGCGGGCGAGGCCGCGGCCGGATTCTTCGCCCGCCACCTGAAGAACGCCGGGAAGTAGCACCGCCCTTCCGGCGGTCCGGGGGCCGTCGGGT
>NZ_JBHUWH010000481.1:0-5764 GCF_042670125.1 Kitasatospora sp. NPDC057198
CACCTCGCCTCCTCGCCCGGAGCCGGGTTCTATCAAAGCGACAGGCCCACCGCCCGCGTCGGCAGGCCGCCGGAGCGGCCACCGCCCTGGGCCGGTCCGGTGCCGAACGCGCCGCCCGGGCCGAAGCCGCCGTCGCCCGGCTGGCCGCCGGGCGCGCCCTGGCCCGCGCCGGGACCGCCCGGTGCGCGCCGCGCAGCGGACGGGCCGGGGGTGCCGGAGGGGGAGAACAGGTCGGGGCTGCCGCCGGCCGGGCCCTGACCCAGTTGCGGACGGCCCTGCGGGTCGTTCGGGCCCGCCTGGCCGAGCGCGGTGCGCCCGCCGGGCAGGTCGCCCGCCGGGCGGCCCTGCTGGCGCGGCGTCGGCGCCAGGCCGCGCTGCTGCTTGCCGCCGCCCTGGCCGGCCCCGGCGCCCGTACCGGGCCGGTTGCCGCGCCGCTCGGCGGAGTTGGTGACGTCCACCGGCAGCATGACCAGCGCGGTGGTGCCGCCGGAGTCGGACGGGCGGAGCTGGATCCGGATGCCGTGCCGCAGGGACAGGCGGCCGACCACGAACAGGCCCATCCGGCGGGAGACGGAGACGTCCACGATCGGCGGGTTGGCCAGGCGCTCGTTGATGTCGGCGAGGTCGTCGGGGGAGAGGCCGATGCCGGTGTCGTGGATCTCGATCAGCACCCGGCCGTCCGGCAGCGCGTGGCCGGTGACCCGGACGCGGGTCTGCGGGGAGGAGAACGAGGTCGCGTTCTCCAGCAGCTCGGCGAGCAGGTGGACGAGGTCGTTGACGATCCGGCCGGCCACCTCGGCGGTGGGCACCGAGGCCAGCTCGACGCGCTCGTACTGCTCCACCTCGGAGGCCGCGGCGCGCAGCACGTCGACCAGCGGGACGGGACGGGTCCAGCGGCGGCCCGGGTCCTCGCCCGCGAGGACGAGGAGGTTCTCGCCGTTGCGGCGCATGCGGGTCGCGAGGTGGTCGAGCTTGAACAGCGAGGCCAGCTGGTCCGGGTCCGCCTCGCGGCTCTCCAGCTCGGAGATCAGCGACAGCTGGCGCTGGATCAGGCCCTGGCTGCGGCGCGAGAGGTTGGTGAACATCGCGTTGATGTTGCCGCGCAGCAGCGCCTGCTCGGCGGCCAGTCGGACCGCCTCGCGGTGCACCATGTCGAAGGCGTGCGCCACGTGGCCGATCTCGTCGGCGGAGTCGACGCCGACCGGCTCGACGGTGACGTCGACGTCCTGCGGGTCGCTCTCGGAGAGGGTCTTGACCAGCTCCGGCAGGCGGCGCTCGGCGACGTCCTCGGCGGACGCCTGCAGGCGGGTCAGCGAGCGCACCATCGAGCGGGCCACCAGGGCGGCGCCGGCGATGGCGACGATGAGCACCAGGGCGACCAGCGAGGCGTTGATCACCGACTCGGTGTCGGCGTCGGACTGGAGCTTCTGGGCCTTGCCGTCGAGCTCCTCCAGCAGCGCGGTCTCGATCGCCCGCTCGGCGGTGATCTTGGCCGTCGACTTCTCGTACCAGGACTGGTAGCTGGTGCCGTCGTTCAGCTTGATGCCGTTGGTGTTGAGCGCGGCCTTGGCGAACCGGTCGGCCTCGGCGATCGTGTTGTTGAAGCTCATCTTGGACTGCTTGGTGCGGGCCGCGGCCTCACCGTAGATGGCGGTGAAGTTCTGCAGCGCGTTGCCCTCGGCGACCATGAGCCGGGCGCCGAAGGTCTCGTCCGAGACGGAGAGCTGGGCGCTCCCGGGGTGCGCGAGCGCGGCGGAGAGCAGCGCGCGCTGCATCGAGGTGTTCTCCTTGGACAGCGAGAACTGGTACAGCGCCCGGGTGGCGGTGATCAGCCCCGGGGAGTTCGAGGTGACCGCGATGTCCTGGGCGGCGCCGAGCAGGTCGGTGATGATCACGTCGTAGTTGGTGATCGTCGCCTGGATGTTGTCGAGGTCGCGGTAGGCACCGGTGCGGGCCTGCGGCAGGCCGTTCAGGTCGCGGCGGACCTGGAGCAGCAGGGTCTTGGAGCCCGCGAGGTCGAGGTCGTCGAACTTGTCGGCCGCGTTGGTGAACCGCTTGGAGAGGGTGTTGGTCTCCTTGTACGCCTGCTGGATCAGCGGATCGCTGTCCGCCGGGGTGTTGGACGCCAGCGGGCCGGCCGCGACGTCGCGCTCGTTCTGCAGGGCGTTCGCGAGGTCGGTGGCGCTCCGGGCCAGTTCGGCCAGGTCGCTCATCTGCGACAGCTCGCGGGAGTTCTCCATCGAGTCCTGCACGCGCAGGCCGCCGAGCAGCAGCGCCACGGCCACCGGGAGGAAGAGCAGGGCGATCAGCCGGGTGCGGATCCGCCAGTTGCGCATGGCGAGGCGGCTCAGGCCGGTCGCCCGGCGGCGGGTGAGCGTGCCGCGGAGTCTGGCCCGCTTGCTCCTCTTGTCGGCGGCCTGATCGCCGCCCTGTTCCGGCGCGCCGTTCACGCCCTGCGCACCGCTGTCGGCGGCGGGTTCGGCGGGGGCGCCGTGAGGACGCTCGCCTTGGCCCGTCGTCGCCGGCGCCGCCTGGTGGGGGCCGGCCGCGGGCTCGCGCGACTCCGGGTCACCCGCGGCGCCGCTGCCCCTCTTGAAACGTCCCTGCACTGGCGTCGCAACCTCTGGACCGGGCGCCCTTCCCCGCCGGGCGGAGATAGGGCGGTGTCGAGTTTTTCCGTGGCATTCCAGCACAGCGGGGGAAGTCCAACAAGGGCCGTTACGACACGGTGTCCTGGGCCACCCTCCGCGCGCGGGGCCTCACGTTCCGTCGTGCATCCGGCCCGGAATACGGTCCTTTTCGGACACCCGACGTGTCCAGGTCAACCAAGGGGAAGATCAGCTTGTGCGGTGAATGTCCGGGATATCCCTAATGGTGGTTTCCGGCATTGGTCCCGAATCTCCGTCGGCACACCCTTTGTTCCGGTAATTGTGAGCAAAATCACAGCCCGATGTGTAGCTTTGGTCACGGCCGCTGTGGAATGGGCTCCCTAACCTGGCAGGGTCGACCGGAGCCTGCCCAGCGGCGGGCCCGTGCAAAAGTCCGTTCGAGCGAAACAAGGGTGCTGACGCAAATGTCCGAGACGACCAACGGGGCCGCGCGCTCCACGGCCAACCCCCGCCGCACCACGCTGGCCTCCGTCGCGGACTTCTCCCAGCTGCCCGGCCGCACCGCCCGCGCGTACGCCGCCGAGCTGCCCACCGCCACCGCCAATCCGCGCCGCACGGTCCTGATGACCGCCCCGGCCCCCCGCCTGCCGCGGGACTGACCCGCGCGCCGATAACCTGGTGGCACCAGCCGGGCCCGGTACTGCGGGCCCGGCAGCCGCCCGGGAGCGTCCGGGCGGCCGACGAACCGAGAGGTTGCAGGGCTGTGCGTATCGCCAGGTTCTCCGTCCGCGAAGGGAGCCCCGCGGCGGGCTCGGTCTCCTTCGGAATCATCGAGGGGGACGCCGCGCAACCCGACTCGCTGGTGGTCCACACGCTGGCCGGCCACCCCTTCGGCACCCCCCAGCCGACCGGCGAGACCCACCGCCTGCAGGACGTCCGGCTGCTCGCCCCGATGCTCCCCAGCAAGATCGTCGCGGTCGGCCGCAACTACGCCGCGCACGCCGCCGAGCTGGGCAACGAGGTCCCGGCCGTCCCGCTGACGTTCTTCAAGCCCTCCACCGCCGTCATCGGCCCCACCGAGTCGATCGCCTACCCGCCGTTCTCCTCGGACGTGCAGTACGAGGCCGAACTCGCCGTGGTGATCGGCCGGATGTGCCGCGAGGTGCCGCTGGAGCGCGTCCCCGAGGTGGTCTTCGGCTACACCTGCGCCAACGACGTCACCGCCCGGGACGTGCAGCAGCGCGAGGGCCAGTGGGCCCGCGCCAAGGGCTTCGACACCTCCTGCCCGCTCGGCCCGTGGATCGAGACCGACCTCGACCCCGCCGACCTGGCCGTCACCTGCACCGTCAACGGCGAGCTCCGCCAGGCCGGCCGCACCTCTCAGATGGTCCGCTCGGTCGCCGAGCTGATCGTGCACGTCTCCGAGGCGATGACCCTGCTCCCGGGCGACGTCATCCTCACCGGCACCCCCGCGGGCGTCGGCCCCCTGACCATCGGCGACGAGGTCGCCGTCTCCGTCGAAGGCATCGGCACCCTCACCAACAAGGTCGTCAAGCGATGAAGGAAGCAGCGAGCGTGACCGACAACGAGAAGAAGGACCCCGCCGTCCGGGTCCGCTTCTGCCCCTCCCCGACCGGCAACCCGCACGTCGGCCTGGTCCGCACCGCCCTGTTCAACTGGGCCTACGCCCGGCACAACGGCGGCACCCTGGTCTTCCGCATCGAGGACACCGACGCGGCCCGGGACTCCGAGGAGTCGTACCAGCAGCTGCTCGACGCCATGCGCTGGCTCGGCTTCGACTGGAACGAGGGCCCCGAGGTCGGCGGCCCGCACGCCCCCTACCGCCAGTCGCAGCGGATGGACGTCTACGCCGACGTCGCCGAGCGCCTGCGCGAGGCCGGCCACGCCTACCCCTGCTACTGCACCACCGAGGAGCTCGACGCCCGCCGCGAGGCCGCCCGCGCCGCCGGCCGGCCCTCCGGCTACGACGGCCACTGCCGCGACCTGACGGACGGGCAGAAGGCCGCGTACGAGGCCGAGGGCCGCCCGTCGATCCTCCGCTTCCGGATGCCCGACACCACCCTCGCCTTCGACGACCTGGTGCGCGGCCCGATCTCCTTCGACCCGAAGGACGTCCCCGACTACGGCATCGTCCGGGCCAACGGCGCCCCGCTGTACACCCTGGTCAACCCGGTCGACGACGCCCTGATGGAGATCACCCACGTCCTGCGCGGCGAGGACCTGCTCTCCTCGACGCCCCGTCAGATCGCCCTCTACGCCGCGCTGAAGGAGATCGGCGTCGGCAACGGCACCACCCCGCGGTTCGGCCACCTGCCGTACGTGATGGGCGAGGGCAACAAGAAGCTCTCCAAGCGCGACCCGCAGGCATCGCTCAACCTCTACCGCGAGCGCGGCTTCCTCCCCGAGGGCCTGCTCAACTACCTGGCCCTGCTGGGCTGGTCGCTCGCCGAGGACCGCGACATCTTCGACATCGACGAGATGGTCGCCGCCTTCGACATCGACGACGTCAACGGCAACCCGGCCCGCTTCGACCTCAAGAAGGCCGAGCACATCAACGCCGAGCACGTCCGCCGCCTCGCCCCCGAGGAGTTCGTCCGGCGCCTGGTGCCCTACCTGCAGGCCCCCGGCCTGCTCCCGGCCGAGCCCACCGCCGAGCAGCTCGAGCTGCTGGCGAAGGTCGCGCCGCTCACCCAGGAGCGGATGGTCGTCCTCTCCGAGATCGTCACCATGGCCGGCTTCCTGTTCGTCGCCCCCGCCGACTTCGCCGTCGACCCGGAGGACGCCGCCAAGGTCCTCACCGCGGACGCCCGCCCGGTCCTGGAGGCGTCGGTCCGGGCGCTCACCGAGCTGCCCGACTTCACCCCCGAGCCGATCCAGGCCGCCCTGCGCGCGGCGCTGGTCGAAGGACTGGGCATCAAGCCCAAGTTCGCCTTCACCCCGCTGCGGGTCGCGGTCACCGGCCGCCGGGTCTCCCCGCCGCTGTTCGAGTCGATGGAGCTGCTGGGCCGCGAGGAGACGCTGCGCCGCCTGCGGTCCGCGCTGGAGCTGCTCCCGGCCTCCTGAGCCGGGTCCGGAGCCGGGTCCTGAGCCGGTTCCGGACGCCTTCCGGGCCCCTGCGGGCCGGGTCGCTGACC
>NZ_JBHUWH010000482.1:0-5716 GCF_042670125.1 Kitasatospora sp. NPDC057198
GTGCCGCCCCGGGCACGGGGCCCGCCCCCCGTCGACCCCCAGGAGCCCCACCCATGACAGAAACACCCCTCCTCGAACTGCGCGGGATCGACAAGCGATTCGGCCCCGTCCAGGTCCTGCACGACGTCGCGCTCAGCGCCCGGGCGGGGGAGGTGACGGCCCTCGTCGGCGACAACGGCGCGGGCAAGTCGACGCTCGTCAAGTGCATCGGCGGCATCCACCCCGTCGACGCGGGCGAGTACCTCTTCGAGGGCCGGCCGGTCCAGGTGCACAGCCCGCGCGACGCCGCCGCGCTCGGCGTGGAGATCGTCTACCAGGACCTCGCGCTGTGCGACAACCTCGACATCGTCCAGAACATGTTCCTCGGACGGGAGAAGCGCCGCGGCCTGGTCCTCGACGACGCCACCATGGAGGAGATGGCCGCCGCCACGCTCAAGAGCCTGTCGGTGCGCACCGTCAAGTCGCTGCGGCAGAAGGTCTCCAGCCTCTCCGGCGGCCAGCGCCAGACCGTGGCCATCGCCAAGGCGGTGCTGTGGAACAGCAAGCTGGTGGTCCTCGACGAGCCCACCGCCGCCCTCGGCGTCGCCCAGACCGCCCAGGTCCTCGAACTCGTGCGCCGACTGGCCGACAACGGCCTGGCCGTCGTCCTCATCTCGCACAACATGAACGACGTCTTCGCGGTCGCCGACCGGATCGCCGCGCTCCACCTGGGCCGGACGGCCGCCCAGGTCAGGGCCACCGACGTGACGCACGCCCAGGTCGTCGAGCTGATCACCGCGGGCCGCAGCGGCGACCTCGGCCCGCAGGACACCTCCACCTCCAAGGGAGCCACCGCATGACCGCCCTCGCCCCCGAGCAGCCCGAGCAGCCCGGAAAGGCCGAGCAGCCCGGAAAGACCGGACACCCCGGGAAGGCCGAACAAGCCGGGAAGAACGGGCCGTTGGAGAAGAACGGGGAGCCGGAGCAGACCGGGAAGCCGGCCGGGCCCGGACCGGCGGAACTCGCCCGCGGCTACCTCGACCGGCTCCGCGCGGGCGAGCTCGGCTCGCTGCCCGCCGTCGCCGGCCTGGTCGTGCTGTGCACGTTCTTCGCGCTGCTGCGCCCGGTCTTCCTGTCCAACCTGAACTTCGCCAACCTGCTCACCCAGAGCGCCGGCAGCATCGCCATCGCCATGGGCCTGGTCTTCGTCCTGCTGCTCGGCGAGATCGACCTGTCGGCCGGGTACGCCAGCGGCGTCTGCGCCGCCGTGCTGGCCGTCCTGCTGACCGACCACGGCTGGCCCTGGTACGGCGCGGTGACCGCGGCCGTGCTGACCGGCGCGGTGATCGGCCTGCTGCTGGGCACCCTGGTCGCCAAGGTCGGCATCCCGTCCTTCGTGGTCACGCTGGCCGCGTTCCTCGGCTTCCAGGGCGTCGTGCTGATGCTGCTGAAGGAGGGCACCAACGTCTCGATCAAGGACCCGACCGTCCTGGCGATCGCCAACGACAACCTCAGCCCCCTGCTCGGCTGGCTGCTGCTGGCCGCCTGCGCCGCCGGGTACGCCGTCCTCCAGGTGCGCCGCAGCCGCGACCGGCGCGGCCGCGGCCTGGCCGGGACGCCGCCGGTGCTGCTCGCCGTGCGGATCGGCGCCGTCGTCGTGCTCGGCGCCCTCGCCGTGGACCTGCTCAACCAGGAGCGCAGCCGCAACGTCCTGGTCAACTCGCTCAAGGGCGTCCCGCTGGTGGTGCCGGTGATCGGCGCCCTGCTGCTGCTCGGCACCTTCACCCTCCAGCGCACCCGCTTCGGCCTGCACGTGTACGCCGTCGGCGGCAGCCCCGAGGCCGCCCGCCGGGCCGGCATCAACGTGGCCTCCATCCGGATCGCCGCGTTCGTCATCTGCTCCTGCCTGGCCGCCGTCGGCGGCGTCGTCGCCGCCTCCCGGGGCAACTCGGTGGACCCCAACACCGGTGGCAGCAACGTCCTGCTGCTGGCCGTCGGCAGCGCCGTCATCGGCGGCACCAGCCTGTTCGGCGGCCGCGGCCGGATGGTCGACGCGGTGCTCGGCGGCCTGGTCGTCGCGGTGATCCAGAACGGCATGGGACTGATGGGGTACAGCTCGGGCGTCAAGTACGCTGTCACGGGATCGGTACTGCTGGTGGCCGCCGGCGTGGACGCCATGTCCCGCCGCCGCACCGCCCGACGATGAGGGTCACCCGCCATGAAAGCCGGTCCTTCCCAGGAAGAGGTCCGCCAGCACAACCTGGGTGCGCTGCTGCGCCACGTCCACTTCGAGGGGCCCACCTCGCGCGCCGTGCTGGCCGCCGAACTGGGCCTCAACCGCAGCACCATCCTGGGCCTGGTCGGCGACCTGGCGGCCGCGGGCCTGGTCCGCGAGGAGGCGCCGCAGGAGACCGGCCGGGCCGGGCGGCCCTCCCTGGTGGTCAGCCCCGAACCCGCCCGCGCGCACGTCCTCGCGCTGGACGTCGGCGTGGAGCGCCTGTCCGCCGCCCTGGTCGGGCTCGGCGGCGCCTTCCTGGAGCGCCGCGCGCACCCGTGGCCCGGCGGGCAGCCGCAGGACCCGGGCCGGGTGGCCGACATCCTCGCCGGGTTCGCCCACCAGATGCTCGCCCGCACCCCCGACGGCAGCACCTGCGTCGGCGCCGCCGCGGCGGTCCGCGGCATCGTCCGCCACCCCGACGGCCTGGTCGGCCTCACCCCCAACATGGGCTGGAAGGGCGTCGACCTCGCCGGGGCGCTCGCCGACCGGCTCCGCCCGGACGTGCCCGTCCTGGTCGCCAACGAGGCCAACCTCGGCGCGCTCGCCGAACACCGCCGCGGCACCGGCCGCGGCAGCCGCAACCTGGTCTACCTGCACGGCGAGATCGGCATCGGCGCCGGGGTGATCGCCGCCGGCGAACTGCTGCGCGGGGAGCGCGGATACGCCGGCGAGATCGGCCACATGACCGTCAACCCGCACCAGGGGCGGCCGTGCGGCTGCGGGGCCCGCGGCTGCCTGGAGGCCGAGGCCGGCGAACGGGCCCTGCTGGAGGCCGCCGGCCGGGACGGCCGCGCCACCGGCGGCGAGGCCGTGCGCGCCGTCGTCACCGCCGCCGACCTCGGGGACGTCACCGCGCGCGCCGCCCTGCACCGGGTCGGCGACTGGCTCGGCATCGGCATCGCCAACCTGGCCAACCTCTTCGACCCGGAACTGGTCGTCCTCGGCGGCACCCTCCGGGACGTCTTCCTCGGCTCCGCCGCCCAGGTCCGCAGCCGGATCAACACCAACGCCCTCGCCGCCGTCCGGGAGCAACTGCGCCTGCGGGTCAGCGAACTGGGCGACGACACGGTACTGATCGGCGCCGCCGAACTGGCCTTCGCCGAGCTGCTCGCCCGGCCGCTGGAGACGCTCGCCCGGCTCTCCGACCGGTAGGCGCGGCCCGCGAGGGGGTACGGCCGGCCCGCGAGGGAGTACGACGGTCCGCGAAGGGGTACGGCCGGTCCGCGAAGGGGTACGGCCGGCCGCCGTCCCCCCGGGCAGGAGGGGACGGTGGCCGGCCGTACGACGAGGGGTCAGTGCCGCCGGGCGGTGTTGAAGGCCAGCGCCGGGCTGGCGTTCTCCACCAGGGACGCGGCCTGCTCGGGCCACCAGGCACCGGCGGCCGGGTCGACGACGCCGTACTCCGGGTCCACGGTGCCGCCGGGGCCGCCGCGGTTGCACTGGCCGTCGGACTGGCCCACGGTCTTGACCCACAGGTAGGCGTCGGCGAGCGGCACCCCGGTGTCCGCGGTCGGACGGTCGCCGATCCCGCTGCCGGGCGCGTTGCACCAGGTCTGCGGGTCTCCGCTGTACTTGCCGGCCGGGGGCTTCCAGTCGCCGCGGCCGTTGCGGCTGGTGTCGACCACGAAGTGGGCGAGCTCGCCGGCGGACGGGCTGCCGACGTTCTGCTGGAACCACTGGTCGGTCCAGTGCCAGCTGGACGGGTCCTCCACGTCGACCGCGTTGCCCGGCTGCCCGTCGTTCGGCGCCGCGGGGGAGTAGTACTGGCTCGCGCACCAGTCGGCGTGCCCCCGGGCCCAGTCCGGGCCCTCGGTGGCGAACCACACGCACTGCGAGACCCAGGTGCCGTAGCGGGTGGCCCGGTCGGTGGCGAAGTAGTTGGAGACGTTCAGCGAGAAGCCCTGGGCGCGCCCGACGCCCGCGTCGATCAGGCGCTGCGCCGCGGTGCCGACGCTCTGCCAGTGGCTGTTGCCCGCGTCCAGGTAGACCACGCTGTTCGGCTGCCGCTCCAGCGCGTCGACCGCGTGGTTGAGGTCGGCGAGCCGGCCCGCGGTCTGCTCGCCGGCAGGGTCCGCGCCCGGGGCGCAGTCGGCCGGGAGGTTGGCCAGCCCGTCCGGCTCCAGCACCACCACGGCCTTGCTGTCGCCCAGCCCGCGGGCGAAGGCGTCGATCCAGGCCCGGTAGTCGGCGTCCGACTGCGCGCCGCCGGCGGAGTACTGGGAGCAGTCCCGCAGCGGGATGTCGTACGCGACCAGCACGGGCACCGCCCTGGCGCGCCCGGCGCGCCGCACCAGGTCGCGGACCTGCGCCTCGACCTCGGCCGGGGTGCCGCCGGTGAACCACGCGGCCTCGGGCCAACTGGCCAGCTTCGCCATGTCCCGGGCGCCGGCCAGGTCGTGCTGCTTCAGGTCGGTGAGCGCCTGGCGGGCCGCGTCGCTGTCGGGGTCGACGTAGAACACGGTGTCCGGGGCGAGCGTGTGGGACGCCGGGGCGGGGTGCGGTGCGGCAGCGGCCGGGACGGCGGCGCCGATCAGCAGCGCCAGGGCGCCCGCCGGGAGGGCGGCGCGGTGCAGGGGAATGCGCACGGTGTTCCTTCGAAGGATGGTGGGTGTCGGGTGGCGGCGGGCCCGGGGGGGAGCGGCTCCCCGGGCCCGGCCGGTGGTGCGGCGGGCGTCCCGTTCGGTGGCCCGGTGGCCCGGTGGCCCGGTGGCCCGGTGGCCCGGTGGCCCGGTGGTGAGGCGGCCCGGTGGTGAGGCGGCGCGGCGGTGCGGCGAGCGTTCGGCGCGGTGACGGGCCGTCAGTAGCCGTAGACCATCTTGTAGGCGACCTCCGGCAGGAACTGCCCCGCCGAGGAGCCCGCCCCGACGCCGCAGTTGCCGTCGGACTCGCCCGGCTCCTTGATCCACAGCAGCATCTCGGCGCCGCCGCCCGTCCGGGTGGGCGTGCCGATCCGGCGCCCGGCCGGGTTGCACCACTGGCCGTTGGAGCCGTTGCCGTTGCGGCTGGTGTCGATCACGTACGGCTTGGTGTAGCCGTACGCGCCGAGCGCGCTGTTGACGGCGTTGCCGTAGGCGGTGTTCTGACTGGTGGTGAAGTAGTTGGAGACGTTCAGCGAGAAGCCGTGGGCCCCGCTGACCCCGGCGGCGGCCAGGTGCTGCGCCATGGTGGGGGCGCTGATCCAGCCGGGGTTGCCGGCGTCGAGGTAGACCCAGGTGTTGGGGGCCTTGGCCTTGAACTGCGCGATGGCGTTCTTCAGCATGGCGTTGCGGTCGGAGACCTGGGCGGGCGTCAGGCAGCCCTGGTCGCCGAGCGCGTCGGGTTCGAGGACGACCACCGCGGGGCGGTTGCCGATGCCGCCGGCGAAGGCGGCGATCCAGGTGTCGTACGCGGCGCGGCTGCCCGCGCCGCCGACGGACTGGCCGCCGCAGACGTCCCGGTCGGGGATGTTGTAGGCGACCA
>NZ_JBHUWH010000483.1:0-5686 GCF_042670125.1 Kitasatospora sp. NPDC057198
GTCGTCGGGCCTCCCCGGTCACCGGGTCGGCTTCTCCTTCGGGGGCTTCGGCGACAGCAGGAGCCCCAGCACCAGCAGCCCGGCTCCCAGCGCCTCGGGCGAGTACGTGGGCGCGTCGGACACGGCGGCCTCGTCCTCCACCATCAGGCTCGCCAGGGCGGCGGCTTCGGCCGACGTAGCGGTGCGTGACCGCGGCGCCGTTTCGGTCCGGAACTGAGTAAGCATCAGGTGTGCCTCCTCGTCTGGATTTCATCGCCCGTTCGGGCGACGCCCCCCTTTCGACGGTACGAGCACGAACGGGCCTGTGCACCCGCAGCGGGAGGATTCAGGCGAGGTCGGTCAGGTCGCGGGCGCCGCGCAGCCGGGAGGAGAGCAGCAGGACGGGGGAGAGCACGGTCAGCGCGCAGGCCAGGGCCAGCGCGGTGCGCGGGCCCCAGAGCGAGGCGGCGGCGCCGGCCGCCAGCGCGCCGACCGGGATGGCGCCCCAGGAGACGAACCGGACGGTGGCCATCACCCGGGGCAGCAGCGCGGCGGGGGTGGTGGTCTGCCGGTGGGTGCGGGTCAGGATGCTGAGCACCACGACGGAGGCGCCGAAGCCCGCGTTGCCGAGCGCGAACAGCAGCAGGCCGGCGCCGCCGGGGGCCAGCGCCATCAGCGGGGCGGCCAGCACGCCGAACAGCGAGCCGAGGACCAGGGTGCGGGCGGTGCCGAAGCGGGCGGCCAGCCGGGGGGTGAGGGCGGCGCCGACCAGGCTGCCGACGCCCTCGGTGGCCATCAGCAGGCCGACCAGGCCGGCCGGGGCGTGCGCGGTGCGGACCAGGAACAGCGGGATCACGGCCATCAGCGCGCCGCAGACGAAGTTGATGCAGGTCGCCTCGGCCAGGCACGGGCCCACCACCGGGTGGCGGGTCACGTACTGCCAGCCCTCGCGGATCTGCGCGCGGAAGGACGGCCGTCCGCCGCCGGGTGTGGGGCGTTCGGCGGCGGCCCGGGGCAGGGTGCGCAGCAGCGCGGCCGAGCACAGGAAGCTGACCGCGTCGGTCACCAGTGCGGTGGCGGCGCCCAGCAGTTGGACCAGCAGGCCGCCGAGCGAGGGCCCGGCGAGCTGGTTGGCCGCGTGGGTGGCGGAGGTCAGGCTGTTGCGGGCGGTGAGCTGCTCGGGCGGCACGACGGAGGGCAGGAAGGTGGAGTTGCCGACGTCGAAGACCACGCTCGCGAAGCTGACCAGCAGCGCGGCCGCCACCAGGTGCGGCAGGCCGAGCACGCCGAGGGCGGCGGCCAGCGGGACGGAGGCGATCGCGGCGGCGCGCAGCAGGTCCATCGCGATCTGGGTGCCGCGCAGCGGCAGGCGCTGCACCAGGACGCCGGCCGGCAGGCCGATCACCAGCCAGGCCACGTACCCGGCGGCGGTGACCAGGCCGACCTGGAAGCCGCTCGCGTGCAGCACCGAGACGGCGGTCAGCGGCAGGGCGACGGCGGTGACGGCGTCGCCGAGGCCGCTGACGGTGGTGGCCGTCCAGTAGCGCCAGAAGGCGGCGGCGGGCGCGCCGGCGGGCGCCCGCACCGGTCGGCCGGTGCGGGTGGTGCTGGTGGTGCTCATGCGGCGTTCCCCCTGGTGGCGGGTAGTGAGTTCCCTTGGGGAACTCACTATAGGCGGTGCGGCCGCGGCAGTGGCAAGGTGTCTCCATGCGCTACACCGACGTCGGCGACACCGACTGCTCCATCGCCCAGGCGCTGTCCGTGGTCGGCGACTGGTGGACCCTGCTGCTGGTGCGCGACCTCGCGGGCGGCACCCACCAGTTCGACGCCCTGCACGAGTCCCTCGGCATCAGCCGCAAGGTGCTCACCGCCCGGCTGCGCGCCCTGGTCGAGGACGGCGTGGTCGAGAAGCGCCTCTACCACGCCCACCCGCCGCGCTACGCCTACCACTTGACCGACAAGGGCTGGGGGCTGCTGCCCGTGCTGGTCGCCCTCCAGGACTGGGGCGGCCGCCACCTGCTCGGCGACGGCACGCTGACCGCCACCGCCGACCCCGGCTCCGCCGAGACCCGCCGGGTGCACGCCCTGGTCGGCACCCGCGTCCCCGAACTCGCGCTGCCCGCCGCCTCCGGGAGCGCCCGCCCGCCGCTCGCCGACCCGGTCGCCCGCACCCCCTGGACGGTGCTGTACTGCTTCCCCGGCGCGTACGCCCCCGGCACCCAGGGCTACCCGCCCGGCTGGGACGACATCCCCGGCACCGTCGGCTGCACGCTCGAGTCCTGCACCTACCGGGACCGCCTGGACGCCTTCACCGCCCGCGGCGCCACCGTGCACGGCGTCTCCACCCAGCGCCCCGACCAGCAGGCCGCGTTCGCCGCCCACCAGAACATCCCGTTCCCGCTGCTCTCGGACGCCGCGCTGCGGCTGGCCGGCGCCCTGCGGCTGCCCACCTTCCGGGCCGGCGGCGCCGACCGGCTCAAGCGGCTCACCCTGGTGGTCGACGCCGGGCGCACCGTGCGCGCGGTGCTCTACCCGGTGCCCGACCCGGGCGGCTCGGTGGCCGAAGTGCTGGCGCTGCTCGACGGACTGACGGCCGCCCAGCGGTAGAGCAGCACCGAGGCGAGGGCGGCCAGCGCGCACCAGGTGGAGACGAACGCCAGCCGCCACAGCAGGCCGCACACCAGCGCGCCCAGCCCGGCAATCCCGCCCAGCAGCCGCAGGTACCGGTCACCCGAGCCCAGCAGCGCGCCCAGCACCGCCACCAGGTACCCGGCCAGCAGCAGCCCCGGGGCCGGGACGCCGACCGCGTAGCCCAGCGTGTGCCCGTGCACGTGCGCCAGCACCGGGCGCCCGGCCACCGCGAACGCCAGCGGCACCGCCACCGCCGCGCCCAGCAGGGTGCACCACGCGGCGCCCCGGCGGCGGGTCGCGCACCACACCGCGGCCGGGACGTACAGCGGCAGCAGCGGCAGCGCGACCACCGCCCACACCGTCCGGGCCCACGCCCAGCCCGCCCACACACCCGCCTCCACCAGCTGGTGCGCGCCCAGCAGCAGCGGCAGCGCGGCCAGCGGCAGCCGCCGCGACACCCCGGCGCGCAGCACCGCGCCGACGCCGACCGCCGCCACCGCGGCCCCGGCGGCCAGGTCGGCCTCCGCGCTCCAGCACATCCGGCCAGCCTACGAGCCGCCGGGACGCGGTGCCGGAGCGGCGCGGCGGCGGGACGGGGACGGGACCGGGCAGGACCGGGCAGGACCGGGCGGGGGCGCGGGCGGTCGCGGTGGGGCCGGGTGCCGGGGGCGTCAGCGGTCCTCGGCCGGGGCGTCGCCGTTCGGGGCCCGGTCGGCCAGCTGTCGCAGGCCGGCCAGGGTCAGGTCGAGGGCGGCGAGGAACTGCGCCCTGTCGTCGTGGCCGTCGAACGCGTCGACGATGTCGTGCAGGAAGGGGTACTTCCCGGGGTCGAGCGCGCGCCAGTTGGTGGCGTAGCGGCCGAGGTACTCCTCGCGTTCCACCAGGCCGTCGACCACCGCCTGCGGCGGCTCCTGGCCCAGGTCGGCGGCGGCGCTGACCACCACGCCGAGCACCGCCGTCACGGCGTGGAAGCGCTGCAGCGGGGTGAGGTCGAGCCGCAGCAGCTGCCGCCCCAGCTCCTCGTAGAGCCGCAGCGAGTTGCCCTCCGCGTCGATGCCGCGCATGAAGCGCGAGCCCAGCCAGGGGCGGTCCACCACCGCGTCGAACAGCGCGACGGCCATCCGGCGCAGTTCGTCGACCGGGTCGCCGGTGCGGGGGTGCCGCTCGAACTCGGCCAGCACCCCGCCGAGCACGTGGTCGACGGCGCGGTCCAGCAGGTCGTCCCGGCCCGACACGTACCAGTAGACGCTGCCGACGCCGGTGCCGAGCCGGCCGGCCAGGCCGCGGATGGTCAGGGCGGGCTCGCCCGACTCGTCCAGCAGTTCCACCGCGGCGCCGAGGACGGCCTCGATGGAGTGCGAGGCGCGCCGGCGCTCCCGGGAGGGGCGGTCGGCGGGGCGCTGGCGCGGAGGTGTCATGCCCTTCATCCAACCACATTTGCCAGATTATCGAACGTGGTTCTAGTATCGAACTCGGTTCGATAATTCGTGACACCCACCCCGAGAGGAGGCCGCCATGACCGGCACCGCCACCACCGCCGCCGCCCCAGCGGCACCGCGCACCTATCCGTCGCTGCGCGCGGCATGGATCCCGATGGCCGCGCTCTGCCTGGCCTTCTTCGTCGAGATGGTCGACAACACGCTGCTGTCCATCGCCCTGCCCACCATCGGCCGCGACCTCGGCAGCGGCACCACCGCGCTGCAGTGGGTCACCGGCGCGTACTCGCTCACCTTCGGCGGCCTGCTGCTGACCGCCGGGTCGATGGCCGACCGGCTCGGCCGCCGCCGCGTCCTGCTGGCCGGCCTCGCCGTGTTCGGCCTGCTCAGCCTGGGCGTGGCCCTCGTCACCGGCGCCGGCCAGCTGATCGCCCTGCGGGCCGGCCTCGGCGTCGCCGCCGCCGCGATGGCCCCGATCACCAACTCGCTGGTCTTCCGGCTCTTCGACGACGCGGCGCTGCGGATGCGCGCGATGACCGTGATGATCGTCGTCGGCATGTCCGGCTTCGTCCTCGGCCCGCTGCTCGGCGGCACCGCGCTGGCCCACGTCAAGTGGCAGTGGCTGCTGCTGGTCAACGCCCCGATCGCGCTGATCGCGGCCGTCGGCGTGCGCCTGGGCGTCCCCGCCGACCGGCCCGAGGACCTCACCCGCGACAAGCTCGACCTGCCCGGCGCGCTGCTCAGCGTCGCCGCCATCGGCCTCGCCTGCTACTCGCTCACCAGCGGCGTCGACCACGGCTGGGCCTCCGCCGCCACGATCGGCTCGATCCTCGGCGCGCTCGCCGCGGGCGCCGCCTTCGTGTGGCACGAGCGCCGCACCGCCGCCCCCATGCTCGACCTGAAGCTCTTCACCGACGGCACCGTCCGCGGCGCCGCCATCGCCCAGATCGGCACCGCCATCGCGATGGCCGCCGTCATGTTCGGCCTGATCCTGCACTTCCAGTACGCCTACGGCTGGAGCCCGGTCAAGGCCGGCCTGGCCAACCTGCCGATCATCCTCACCATGCTCGCCGCCACCCCGCTGTCCGAGTGGCTCGCCAAGCGCTTCGGCCACCGGGTGGCCTGCCTGGTCGGCGCGGCCTGCCTGGCCGGCTCGCTGGCCGGCCTGGCCTGGGGCGTCTCGCACGGCTACGCCGTCATCGCGCTGTGCATGGTCGTGATGACGGTCGGCCTGCGCACCGTGATGACCATCTGCGCCATCGCCCTGGTCGAGAAGATGCCGGAGAACCGCACCTCGATCGGCACCGCCCTCAACGACACCGCCCAGGAGGTCGGCAGCAGCGTCGGCACCGCCGTCGTCGGCACCCTGATCGCCGCCCTGGTCACCACCCAGCTCCCCGCCGGCACCTGGGACAGCGGCCTGGTCAGCTCCTTCTTCCACGGCGAGCGGATCACCTACGCCGTGCTGGCGGTCCTCGTCGGCCTGGTCACCGCGTTCGGCGCGCTCACCCTCACCGACTCCCGCAGCACCGAGGAGCACCCCGCCTAGTAGTGCTTCGTTAGGTTCTGGTTCTGTGTCTGGTTCTTGTGCGGGGTAGGGGGCGGTTGCAGGTGGCACAGGTGCCGGTCCAGCCCTTGAG
>NZ_JBHUWH010000484.1:0-537 GCF_042670125.1 Kitasatospora sp. NPDC057198
GGCCGGGCCCCTTCGGGGGCGGCGGACGCGGGGCGCTTGGGCGTGCTGGTCACGACGGCTCCTCAAAATCCATATTCATCATGCTCTTTTTGCTCCGACCTCTTGACGCCCCGGCCACGCGGACGCAACATCAAGGTAATCATCATGCTGAATTGCTGGTGGACGGGCAAGGGCTCCGTTGTCGCTGACGGCCTGCCCCGCGCCGCACCGGCGGATCGAGCGGCCGCAACCCGCCGTGGTCCCGGGCGGCCCCGTTCCCACCCCCCTCCAGGAGTCACACCATGCGTATCGCCAACCTCTCCGGCCGACTGGTCCTGATCGTCGACGGCAAGGCCGTCGACGTCGAAACGGCCAGTGGCGGCGCCTTCTCCTCCGACCCGCAGGCCGTCTACGAGCGCTGGGAGGCGTTCCGGTCCTGGGCCGCCACCGCGAACCTGCCCGAGGGTGCGGCGTTCGACCCGGTCGAGCTGGGATCGCCCGCCCCGGCGCCCCGCCAGACCCTGGCGATCGGCCTCAACTACCGCGACCACGCCGCGG
>NZ_JBHUWH010000484.1:547-5681 GCF_042670125.1 Kitasatospora sp. NPDC057198
CCGAAGGGCTGCCGCCGGTCTTCACCAAGTTCGCCACCAGCATCAGCGGCCCCGTCACCGAGGTGAAGCTGCCGGACGGCGGCCACACCGACTGGGAGGTCGAGCTGGTCGCCGTCATCGGCCGCCGCGCCGAGAACGCCTCCGAGGCGGACGCCTGGAGCCACGTCGCAGGACTGGCGGTCGGCCAGGACATCTCCGAGCGGGTGTCCCAACTGGCGGGCTCCGTGCCCCAGTTCAGCCTGGGCAAGTCCTACCCGGGGTTCGCCCCGATCGGGCCGTGGCTGGTCTCGCCGGACGAGTTCGAGAACCCCGACGACCTCGAACTGCGCTGCTCGGTCAACGGCGAGGAGGTCCAGAAGGGACGCACCCGCGACCTGATCTTCTCCGTGCCGGCCCTGATCGCCAAGCTGTCCGCCGTCCTGCCGCTGCTGCCCGGGGACGTGATCTTCACCGGCACCCCCGCCGGCGTCGGCCTCGGCCGCGACCCGCAGCGCTGGCTCTCCCCCGGCGACGAACTCGTCAGCACCGTCGAGGGCATCGGCGAACTGCGCCAGACCTTCTCCGCCTGATCCGGCCGGACCCCGCCGGACAGAGAAGCCAAGGAGTTCCCCGTGGCACTGCACCGCCTGACCTCCATCACCATGGGGGTCCCCGACGTCGCCGAAACGGCCGACTACTACACCGACTTCGGTCTCCTCCCGGACGGTTACGGCTGGTTCACCACCCGGGACGCCGGACGCCAGCTCCGCATCGTCCCCGCGCCCACCCGCCGCCTGGTGGAGGTCCGCATCGGCGTCGACACCCCCGACGACCTCGCGTCCGCCGCCGCCCGACTGAAGCGGCTCGGCACCGACAGCACCGTCCAGGGCCACACCCTGTCCGCGTACGACCGGGCCACCGCCGTACGCGCCGTCCTGGAGGTCACCCCCCGCCTGGTGCAGGACCCGGTGCCGGCCACGGCCTACAACGGCCCCGGCCGGGCCGAGCGCACCGGCTCGCGCGCCCCGGGCGTCCTGCGCACCGGCCGGGTGCGGCCCCGCAAGCTCGGCCACGCCGTCGTCGGCACCACCGACTTCGACGCCACCACCGCCTTCTTCCGCGACGGGCTCGGCTTCAAGGCGTCCGACTACATCAAGGACCACGGGGCGTTCCTGCGCTGCTCCACCGACCACCACAACATCCTGGTCCTGGCCGCCCCGGTCGCCTTCCTGCACCACTCCTCCTGGCAGGTCGACGACATCGACGAGGTCGGCCGCGGCGCCGCCGCCATGCTCCGGGACCACCCCGAGCGGCACGTGTGGGGCCTGGGCCGCCACCACGCCGGCTCCAACTTCTTCTGGTACCTCAAGGACCCGGCCGGCAACTTCAGCGAGTACTACTCCGACATGGACTGCGTCGTCGACGACCAGCTGTGGACCCCGGAGGTCCTCGAAGGAGCCAAGGGCCTGTTCAACTGGGGCCCGCCGCCCCCGCCGTCCTTCCTCGCCCCCGACGATCTCGCCGCTCTGATGACCGGCGCCCACAGCCCGACGAGGTAGCGCCACCACGACAGGCACCTCCACGCCGGTGCACGACGTCGCCATCGTGGGCTTCGGCCCCGTCGGGCAGGTGCTGGCCCTGCTGCTGGGCCGGCAGGGGCACGACGTCGTCGCCGTCGAACGCTGGCCCAGCCCCTACGACCTGCCCCGGGCCGTCCACTTCGACCACGAGATCGGCCGGATCTTCCAGGCCGCCGGGGTGGCCGAACGGGTCCGGGCCGTCACCGACCCCGTCCCCGACCACTACGAGTGGCGCAACCACGCCGGCGAGCCGCTCGTGCGCCTCGACTGGTCGGGCAACGGGATCTCCGGCTGGCCCACCGCCGGCTTCTTCTGCCGGCCCCGGCTGGAGGCCGTCCTCGCCGAATCCGCCGAGGACCTGCCCACGGTCACCGTCCGCCGCGGCTGCGAGGCCGTCGACCTCGTCCACGGCGAGGACCACGTCGACCTGACCACCGACGGACCCGACGGGCCGGGCACGATCCGCGCCCGCTACGTCATCGGCGCGGACGGCGCCAACAGCTTCGTCCGCTCCGGCATGGCCACCACCGTCACCGACCTCGGCTTCTTCCACGACTGGCTGATCGTCGACACCCTGCCGCACGAGCAGAGGTCGGCCGGGGGCCGTTCACGGCCGAGGTGTTCCTGGAAGATCCGGAGGTGGTACGTCACGGGCGCTGCGGACGCGGGCCGGGCACGGCGGTCACGGGCGCCGCAGGCCCGCGCCGCCGTGCCCGTCCGCTCAGGCGAGGGCGAACTTCTGCGCGCCGGAGCCGTTGCAGTCCCAGATCTGCAGCCGGGTGCCGTTGGCGGTGGCGCCCGACGGCGAGTCGATGCACCGGCCGGTGGTGGGGTTGGTCATGGAGCCGTCGGCGTTGGCGATCCAGTTCTGGTAGCCGCCGTTGTTGCAGGTGGCGAGTTGGAGCTTGGTGCCGTTGGCGTTGACGCCGCCCGCGATGTCCAGGCACTTGCCGAGGGTCTGCAGGGTCTGGCCGCTCCAGGTCCACTTCTGGTCGAGCGAGGTCGCCTGCTGGCAGTCCCACAGCTGCACGGCCGTGCCGTCGCCGCCGTTGTCGTCACCGGCCACGTCCACGCACTTGCCGCCCGGCCCGTAGACCGGGGTGCCGATGGCGAACTTCTGGGCGCCGGAGCCGTTGCAGTCCCAGATCTGCAGCCGGGTGCCGTTGGCGGTGGCGCCCGACGGCGAGTCGATGCACCGGCCGCTGGTCGGGTTGCGCAGCGAGCCGTCGCTCTGGCGCACCCAGTTCTGGTAGCCGCCGCTGTTGCAGGTGGCGAGTTGGAGCTTGGTGCCGCCCGCGCTGTTGCCCCCTGCGATGTCCAGGCACTTGCCGAGGGTCTGCAGGGTCTGGCCGCTCCAGGTCCAGTGCTGGTCCTTGGCGCCCGACTGGCAGTCCCACAGCTGCACGGCCGTGCCGTCGCCACCGGTGTCGTCACCGGCCACGTCCACGCACTTCCCGCCCGGTCCGGTGATGGTCTGGCCCGTCACCGTGCCGCCGCCACCGCCGCCGGAGCCCGGGCCCTTGTTGTAGACGGCGACCGAGTCGATGACCAGCTTGCCGCCGGAGACGGTGGCCGCGTTCGGGCCGCCGCCGAAGGCGTCGGGGAAGCCGCCGCCGATCGCCAGGTCGTAGATGATGAAGAACGGGTGGTCGACCGCGTTGGCCCAGGTCGTCGCGTCCACCTGATTGGCGTTGACGGTGTAGAAGTTGCTCCCGTCCAGGTAGAACCGGATCTGCTCGGGCGCCACCGAGCGGTCGATCTCCACCGCGTAGTCGTGGAAGCCGGTCTGGCAGCCCGGACAGGCCCGCTCGCCCGATCCGATGCCGGTGGACTCGTTGCACGGGCCGCCCGGGTTGACACCGCAGTGGAGGGTGCTGAAGACCGAGCTGCGGCCGTTGATGTCCTCCATGATGTCGACCTCGCCGGACTTCGGCCAGGTCACCCCGTCGCGCAGCGGCGCACCGAGCATCCAGAACGCGGGCCAGTACCCGGCGCCGTTGGAGGTGTTGACGTCGGGCTGCTGGAGGACGGACTCCATCCGCACCACCCCGCCCGCCGGGGCGCCGAAGGACGCCGACTGGGTCTCCACCCGGCCGGAGGTCCAGCCGGCGCGCGGGTCGGAGCCGGAGTGCAGCGCCCGGAGCACCAGGTGGCCCTGGCCGTCGTAGTAGACGTTCGAGGTGCTGCTGGTCATGGTCTCGATCTCGCCGGTGCCGAAGTTGCTGCCCGGCCCGGTGTCGTACTTCCACAGGCCCTGGTCGATGCCGGTCCCGGCCGCGCCGTTGAAGTCGTCGCTCCAGGTGAGCGAGAAGCCCGACGGCAGCGCGGGGGCCGCGACCGCGGTGCCCGTCGTCGCGGTGACGGTGGCGGCCACCGTGAGCGCGACGACGGGAACCAGCGAGAGCGCCCTCCTCCACCTCTGCTGTCGTGTCCGTGCCTGCTTGAGTCGCATGTGTTCAGCCTCCGAGAGAGGGATCCGATTGCGCGGGACCGGCAGGGGCCGGCGACGTCCCGGGCCGCACCGCGCGGACGGAGCCACGCCGGCCGCCGGACGTCCGCCCTGCGGTTCGACACCGACGCCCGGGACGGTGACCCGACAAGCGGGTGCCGCTTCCCGAACGCGGACGCGTCCGCCCGTGGGAGCCGGGGCGGGAGACGAACGCCCCGCAGGCGTCCGGGCCGAAGTCCACCGGCGCACGCGGGGCGGGAACGGCGCACAGCACTGCGGCCGCCCCTGGAGCAGGGCATTGGAACGCCAAAGCCCTTACTGGGCAGTCGAGTTGGGCGGTGCGAATTCCGAGCGGTGAACTTATTGGACTGAACCAATGAAGTCAATAGCGCACCTCGCACCCCCGCCCGGGTGGAGGCGAGGACTTTCGCCAAAGGTCTGGACGTGCGGCCCGGTCGATGGTTGCATGCCGTTCTGTTCGCTCATTCCAACGTTGGAATCACCGGTGCGGGCAGCTTCCCGGCCCCCGCCCCGGGCCTCCACCGCCACACCACTCCACCGCTTCCACCGCCCCACCGCTTCCACCCCGGTCGAGGATCCGAAGTCCCCGTCCGGACGCCCACCTCCCCCACCCACCGGAGAGCGGATCATGGTGAATCCCGATGGCTTCGGCTCCCCGTCGACCTGCGGCGCCAGTCGGTGCCGCTCAGCCACGTCACCGCGCAGGCGGCGAGCAACGACGGGCGGACGCCTCGGGAACACCGTGGACGGCGCCCGGCCCCGGGTGATCAACGACCGCTGGCCGGTGCTGGACCACCCGGAGCACGGCGGCCGGCCCAACACCTTCGCCCAGCACGACCTGGGCCGCTCCTGCCCCGACGCGGACGGACAGCCGGGTGCCTGGACAGTCGGGTGCCCGGCCAGCCGGGTGCCTGAACGTCTCGCTGTCCCGGCCGCACCGGGGGGGCGTCGGGCGCCGGGCCGCCCCGTCACCGCTTCTGCCCCTTCCCGGACGGTTTCCCGCCCTTCTCCCCCTTCTCCCCCTTCTCCGCCTTCTTCCCGCCGTCGGCGCGGGGGGCTTCCGCCGGGCCGGCCCCGGGCCGCGCCGCGTCCTGCGTGGCCGGGC
>NZ_JBHUWH010000485.1:0-5655 GCF_042670125.1 Kitasatospora sp. NPDC057198
GTTCCCACCCGGCGGGGCACGCCCGCGTCGTCCGGGCCGTCAGGCGCCGGTGGGGGTCACCGCGCACTGCTGGTCGTCGACGACCTCCAGGTACTTCTCCTTGATGAGGACGTCGATCTTGTACTCCTGGCCGTCGAGCTGCCTGGGCTTGAGGTTCTGGTCGAGCCACTCCTGGACGCCGCCGCCGGGCATGCCGAAGAAGGCGGCGGTGTGCCCGCGCCGGACGTCGAACTCCTGCAGGACGTTCAGGCAGTGGTACGCCTTGCCGTCGCTGTCGGGGTTGAGCGCGTCCGGGGTCAGCGAGCGCTGGGTGAACGGCGTACCGGGGTCGGAGAGGTAGCCGCCCTTGAGCGGGCCGAAGCGGTCCAGCTTGGTGCCGACCGGGACGGTCCACTGCGTCATGTCGACCTTGCCGTTGAGCTTCTGGAAGCCGCGGTCGGGCGCGAACTGCCAGGTGCTGTCGTCCTTGGCGTACAGCTTCACGAAGTGGGTGGCGCTGAGCCCGCCGAAGCGCTGGTAGCCCCGCAGCAGGGTGGCGACCGGCTCGGTGTTGGGCAGGACGGCGGGGCCGAACCGGGCCTCGTTGCAGTAGTACGGCCCGGAGGGCTCGTTCGGCGGCTTGGGGCAGTCGTCGGGGACGGCCCGGACGGCACCGGGCTGGGCGGCGACGGCGTCCCCGACGGCCACGACGGTGGTGAGCGGCAGGGCGCAGGCGAGGGCGGCGGTGAGCAGGGGGCGAAGGCGCACGTGGCGCTCCGTTCTGTGAGGGGGGGTGGACTGATGCGTGGTGGAACGCGGTGGGGTGGTTATCGGGTGCGCGGGCGGGACCAGGGGGCGGTCGGCCGGTCGGCGCGGCGCTCCTCGTCGTCGTGGTCGTCGCGGCGCAGGATCGTGACGACCCGGAACCTGTCCTGGTGGAAGACCCAGAACCACTGCTGGCCGCGGGAGTCCTCCTTGCCGGGGACGGGCAGGAACGCCTCGACCCGGCTGATGCCGTGCAGGGACTCCCAGGCGGCGAGCTTGCGGTCGTCGCGCTCCTGCCGGTCGGGGTGCTCGTCGCCCCTGCTCCCGATGGAGACCACCCGGTGGCGCTGGCCCAGGTCGGTGGTGTGGAAGGCCCAGTACCAGTAGCGGCCGTCGGTGTGCGGCTGCCGCTCGGGCATCGGCAGGAAGGCGTCGACGCGGGTGCCGGCGCCGAGCGACTTCCAGCGGTCCAGCGGCTTGTCGTCCGCGGGCGAGCCGTTGGTGTAGGGGGCGGCGTCGGCGATCGAGATGCGGCGGTAGACCTGTCCGCCGTTCTTGGTGTGGAACAGCCAGTAGGTGCTGGTGCCGTTGACGCGCTGCTCGTCGGGGACGGGGAGGATCGCGTCGATCTGGGTGACGCCCGCCAGCGCGGGCCAGCTGGAGTACGGACCGACGGTCTCGGTGACGAGGCCGGTGCGGTCGTCCACGTCGCCGGTGGTGAGCGCGGTGACGTCCTCGCCGTCGGTGTGCACGAGCCGGATGGTGCCCTGCTGGAACGTCCAGTAGCTGTCCGCCCTGTCGGGCAGCGGGAGGACCGCGTCCACCGGCAGGTTCTGCCCGGGAGCGGGCCGGGTGGAGCCCTGCTCCTGGCCGGTGCCGGACTGCTGGGAGTCCAGGTCGCCCTGGGCGAGCCGGTGCAGGGTGCTGATCGACGGGACGAAGGTGTAGAGCGCGCCGCGGGTGCGGACGAAGGGCTGGAAGTCCAGTTCGGCGGTCTGCCGGTCGCCGGCCGGGTTCCTGCTCTCGAAGCTGATCTTCCCGTCGACGACGTTGGTGAGCTTGCCGCTGACCATGGGGTCGGGGCCGGGCTTGGCCGGCCGGTTGGGCGGGAAGTCCGGGTTGTTGATCCACTTCTTCTGGATGAACTCGAACTGGCCCACCAGGTCGGCCTGGTAGCAGACGAAGGTGAGTCCGCGCTCGGCGTCGGGGCCCTTGGCCGGGTCGTTGCTCATCGGGTCGAAGGGCTGCCCGTACGGGGCGCCGCGGCGCATGATCCGGCGGACGTCCATGAACTCCTCGTCGACGAGGTTGCCGTCCTCGCCGACCAGCCCGTCGCGGGGGTTGGTCTTGCGCAGGTGGGAGAAGAGGGGCGTGCGCAGGCCGTCGGGGTCCTCCCGGTAGCTGATGTCGTTGCCCGGGACGGTGCCGGGGGCGGGGGCGGGCTTGTTGGGGCAGGTGGCGATCGGGGTGCCGTCGCGCCAGCGGCCCACCAGGCGGGCGGCGAACCACTCCCGGGTGGTGTCGAAGGGGACGGCCTTGACGTCCTTGAGCCGCCGGAGCTGGCTGTCGACCTGCGCCCACCAGCCGGGCACGTCCTGTTCGAGGCGGCGGACGACCTGGAAGGAGCCGTCCTTCATCCAGGCGGGCACCTTCTCGGTGGCGGCGGTCTTCGGGTTGTGCCTGCTGCCGGCCCGGTGGCCGACGACGAGTTCGCCGGCCGGGATCAGCCGGGTGCCGGGCTTGCCCTTCACGTAGCCGGGCCGGGCGGGGTCCTCCTCGTCGAAGCCGACCACGCCGGGCTGGCTGACGCCGTCGGCGAAGCCGAAGTGCTCCTTGCCGGCGGCGTCGCCGGGCAGGGCGACGCCCTCCTGCTCGAAGACGACGACCGCGTCGGCGGCGCTGACGGCCAGGCGCTGGCGGGTGACCTCGGCCTCCAGCCCTTCGGCGGTGTCGGAGGCGATGGTGAGGACGGCGTGGACGGTGGGCCGGTTGGCGCTCCCGAACACCCAGTGGGCGGGGTCGCTGTCGTCGGTGTCGCCGAGGTCGAGGGCCCGGCGGGGGTCGCCGGGCCCTTCGACGAACGCCTTGAGGGTGTCGTCGTCCGCGCCCTGGGCCTGGGCGGCCAGCAGGTCCTTGCGGCCGGTGAGGAAGCGCAGGCCCGCGCAGGTGAAGCCGAGCCCGAGCCAGGTGGCCCTGAGGGTCTGCGGGTCGTCGCCCCCGGAGGTGTCGCGGGCCCGGCTGAACTTGGCGTTGAACTCGGCGACCCGCCGGGTGGTGGCGATCTCCGGGGCGGTCTTCTCCAGCCAGGTGCGGGCGGCGGCGCGGTTGCCGAAGTTGACGAGCAGCAGCCGCAGGTTGTCCTTCTTGAAGCCGGCGAGGACGTCGCCCTGGATCTCGGTGCTCTGGCGCAGGGACAGGTCGTTGGGCATGGGGGTCCGTTCGTGGTGCTGCGGGAAGGGGGTTCGGGGGCGGGTCAGGACGCGGACTTCAGCTGGACCCACTTGGCGACGCTGGGCACGCCGCGGGCGTCGAGCAGGAAGAGCATGTAGTAGCCGGGGGGCGCGTCCTGGGCGGAGGCGGGGGCCTGGAGGAGCAGTTGGCCGCCTCCGGCGGAGACGGTGCGCAGCTCCAGGCGCCGCTGGCTGGTGTCCACGGAGTGCGTGGAGGTGACGGGGGCGACCAGGACGGCCCGTTCGGCCCGGTCCGGCGTGGTGGTGTCGATCCGGAACGTCGAGCCGTAGCCGACCGGCGCGGTCGGTGCGCCGCTGATCACCGGCCGGTCGCCGCGGTGCAGGTAGGGGGGTTCGTAGATCTCGATGCTGCCGTTCATGCCGGACTTGATGTCCGGGTTGTTGGCGGTCTGCTGGTCCTCGTCGCCGGTGACCATGATCCGGCCGTCGGGCAGCAGGACGGCATTGGAGTGGTAGCCCCGGGGCAGGCGCTGGGCCGGGCCGAGGGTCCACGTGCCGTCGGTGCCCCGGATCTCGGTGTGCCGGAACTTCAGCCACTGGTCGGGGACGTTGGGGTTGTGGTCGCCGCCGCCGTAGTCCCGGATGTCGTAGCCGCCGTTGACGCTCAGGAGGGTGGCGTCGGGCAGGACCAGGGTGTCGTCCTGGGTACGGCCGAACGCCCGGGGGGTGTCCTCGGACCACTGGCCGCCGGAGAACCGGTAGGTCTTGGGGTCGTTGCGGTTGCCGCCGAGAACGAGCACCGAGTCCGGGCCCTGGGTGCCGTTGGGCAGCGGCACCGCGGAGCCGTAGTTGCGCAGGCCGCCGTCGGGGCGGTTCGGCAGGGCGCGGCGGGAGTCGTCCGCCGGGTCGAACACCCACTGCTGCCCGGCCTCCCGGCCGAAGCCGTACACCTTGCCGTCGCGCAGGGCGAACAGCTGCGGGAAGTCCTTGGTGTACGGGGCCTCGGTGTCCAGCCGGTCCAGTGCCACGCCGTCGGGGACCTGCGACCTGTCCCGGGGCACGGGGGCGGCCAGCGCCGGGAAGCGCTCGATGATGGGCGTGGGGGTGTTGTAACCCAGGTGGGACTGGCCGGACATGATGAGCTGTCGGCCGTCCGCGCCGGTGACCACGCTCGGGTACCAGCGGCCGACCTGCATGTCCTGCTGCCGGTGCCAGGTCTCGGTCCACGGGTCGAAGACGAAGGCGAGCTTGGCGCCGCTGCCGTTGCGGCCGCCGAGGTTGCCGCCGAAGACGGCCACCATGCCGTTGGGCAGGTAGGCGTGCCCGGCGCAGAACACCGGTGCGGGCCGGGGCTCGTTCGTGTCGTCCGGCATGTCGATCACGGGCAGCGGCACGGCGGTGAAGGCGTCCTTCCCGCTCCCCCGGGCCGGGTCCCACACGTAGGCGCGCCCGGCGTTCCGCCTGCCGGTGACGTTGGTGGGCGCGGTCTCCTGGAACGGGTCCTCCTGGAACATCTCGAAGGAGAACAGGAGGACCTTCCCCGTCGGCAGCATCGCGACGTGGACGCCGAAGTCCGGGGAGGCGAAGTAGTCGGTGAACTTCCCGAACCGGGCGGGGTCCGCGGCGTACTGGGCGTTCTCCTCCGCCTGGGACCGGGTCAGCCTGTCGTACGACTCGGTGCGCAGGCTCTGCGGGTAGGGCGAGTCCGCGCCCGTCTCCCCGTGGAGCCGGTGGTACGCCGCCGCGGTGGCCGAGGGGGCCGCCGACACGGGCGCGGTGAGGACCGTCAGGGTGGACGACAGGGCGACCGCGGTGGCGAGGGCCGCCAGTGCCGCCCTCCGTTTTCCCAGGGTCATGGAACTCCTCGTGGCTCCGGGCCGGAGGCCGACTCCAGCCGCACGGACAACTACGGTGAGTCATAAGTTTTTGCACGCACGAAGATCGTTCGTCGGCAGACATGCCGCTGCTGCCAAGACTTGTGGAATCGATTCGTCACCATGCGTGTCTGGCCGACTTGTTGCGGGCCGCGTGCTGCAATGGCCGCGAACACCACTCGACGCGCCTGCGCACAGGAGGACCGCATGCTCACCACGTCCGGGATCGCCATGGCTGTCGCGGCGGCAGCCGCCTTCGCCACCGTCGCCTGCGGGAGCGCGGCCGCCTCCCCGCGCGCCGGACAGCCGCCGCACGCCGTGACCGGCCCCGTCATCAGCGGCGGCGCGGACGGCACCCCCCACCTGCTGCAGTGCCCGCCCGGGGAATGGGCCTACGGCGGGGGCTTCGACATCAGCCCCGCCCCCGGCGGCTCCCTCGACCCGGTGCCCGCCGACGTCCTGGAGAACCGGCCGAACGACAACGGCTCCGCGTGGATCGTCACCGTCCGGAAGAACGACTGCCCCGACGGGACCGGCCGGGTCCGCCCCGCGGACCTCACCGTCCACGTCGTCTGCACCGAAGGGCAGGACGGCCCGCACGGCGGCTGAACAGCACCGCCAGGCAC
>NZ_JBHUWH010000486.1:0-5647 GCF_042670125.1 Kitasatospora sp. NPDC057198
AACTCACCACGGAGCCGCTCCACATCCCCCAGCTTCACACCTGAAGAATGCCCACCAACAGGCAAGATCACCCAACGTAACGAAGCACTACTAGGTCCTGTCCGGTCGATCTTGTCGGATCAGCGCGCGGCGTCGGGCGCCCGGCTGGGAGTGCCGGCCCGACGCCCTCGTACTGGATGTACTTGGGTGTTGGACCGGTGCTTCCAGGCGAAGGGGGCACCTCCCAGCCCCCCTCGGGGCTGGGGGCGATCCGGCGTCGCGCGCCCGGCAAGATCGGCCGGACAGGGCCCAGCAGCGGGGCTACCGTGGAGGGGAGGGCGCGCCGCCCGCGCCGGGAAGAAACGGCGGATCCGAGGAGTTGATCACCCGTCAGGGCGCCCTCTTGTAGGGTGCGTTCGAATCGACGACGAGTCGACGATCTGACGTGGGGACGGGAACAGGCGGATGCGGATCGGAATCATCGGTACCGGAACGGTCGGGCAGACCCTGGGCGGCAAGCTGGTCGCCCTCGGCCACGAGGTCACCCTCGGCTCGCGCGGCAAGGGCAACGCCGCGGCGGAGGACTGGGCGGCCCGCTCCGGCCCGCTCGCCCACCCGGGGACGTTCGCGGAGGCCGCCGCCTTCGGCGAGCTGGTCGTCAACGCCACCGGCGGCACCGTCGCCCTCGCCGCGGTCGAGCTCGCCGGGGCGGACAACCTGGCCGGCAAGACCCTGCTGGACGTGTCGAACCCGCTGGTGTTCTCCCCGACCGGCGAGGTCACCCTCGACCCGGTCAACGACGACAGCGTCGGCGAGCGCCTCCAGCGCGCCCTGCCCGCCACCCGGGTCGTCAAGGCGCTCAACACCGTCAACTGCGAGGTCATGGTCGACCCCGGCCGCGTCCCCGGCGAGCACCAGCTCTTCCCCGCCGGCGACGACGCCGGGGGCAAGGCCGAGGTGATCGCCCTGCTGACCGAGTTCGGCTGGCCCGCCGCCGACATCCTCGACCTCGGCGGGATCGACGCCGCCCGCGGCATGGAGATGCTGATGCCGTTCTGGCTGCGGCTGATGCGCCACTACGGCCACGCCGACTTCAACTACGCCATCCGCACCGCGCGCTGACCCCGGCCGGCAGCCGGGGGCGGGGCCCGAACGAAAGGCAGCACACCATGAGCGACCGCACCGACCGGGCCCCGCTCCCGTACCAGCCGCTCGACGAGGACTGGGAGAGCGCCCTCGCCGTCGTCGCCCACCCGGACGACATGGAGTACGGCGCGGCCGCCGCCGTCGCCCGCTGGACCGGCCAGGGCAAGCGGATCAGCTACCTGATGGTCACCAGCGGCGAGGCGGGCATCGACGGCACGGAGCCGGAGCTGTGCCGCCCCGTCCGCGAACGCGAACAGGTCGAATCGGCCCGGATCGTCGGCGTCGACACCGTCGAGTTCCTCGGGTACCCGGACGGCGTCGTCGAGTACGGGCTGCCGCTGCGCCGCGACCTGGCCCGGGCGATCCGCCGGCACCGCCCCGACATCGTCATCACCACCAACTTCCGCGACACCTACGGCGGCGTGTTCCCCAACCAGGCCGACCACATCGCCGTCGGCCGGGCCGCCCTGGACGCGGTGCGCGACGCCGGGAACCGCTGGGTCTTCCGCGAGCTCACCGCCGAGGGCCACCAGCCCTGGAACGGCGTCCGCCAGCTCTGGGCGGCCGGCTCGCCCGACGGGCTGCACGCCGCCGACACCACCGACACCTTCGCCGCCGGCGTCGCCTCGCTGGAGGCCCACCGCGCCTACCTGGACGGCCTCGGCGGGGAGATGGCCAACGCCGCCGAGTTCCTGGAGGGCATGGGCCGAACCGCCGGGGCCCGGCTCGGCACCCGCTACGCCGCCGCCTTCGAGGTGGTCGACCTCCGCTGATCGGCTCCCCGGAAACGGCCTTGACCTCAAGCCGACTTGAACTCCTACGGTGGGGGCGTCGGTTCGGAGACGAGGAGGGGCACGTGAGCGTGACGTTGAAGGAGTACCCGCCGGAGCAGCTGGCCGCCCAGCCCATCGGGGCGTGGACGGGCACGGCCGGCCGGCTGGTGGTCGGGGCGCTGCGCGAACAGCTGGCCGTGGAGGGCCTCACCCAGCCGCACTGGTGGACGCTCAACCACGCCGCCGGGGCGCCCGGCCGGTGGACCAGGGCCGAGCTGACCGAGCGGCTGGCGCCCTGGGACGACCAGGGCACCGACTTCGACGCCGTCTACGACGACCTGGCCGCCCGCGGCTGGCTGGTGGAGGAGGCCGGGCGCATGACACTGACCGAGCAGGGCGAGGCCGGACGCCTCCGCGCCCGGGAACGCAACCTGCGGGTGCACCGGCAGGCGCACGAGGGCATCGACACGGCCGACTTCGTGACCGCGGTCAACGTGCTGCGCCGCATCGTCGCCAACCTGGGCGGGAACGGCGACCTGCCGTAGCCGCTCAGGGCCGGCCGTTCCCGTCGGTGGGCACGTCGTCGTCCTCGTCCTCGTCGTCGTCCTCCTCGTCCCGGCCGTTCTGGTGCGGGATCCGGCCCGCCGCGGCGTCCCGGGGCGGGCGACGGCGGCGGCGCAGCCAGGTGCGGACGGCCAGCAGCAGCGCCAGCGCCGCCACCACCGCGAACAGCAGCACCTGGTAGCGGACGGCCTGCCGGTACAGGGCGTCGATGTTGCTGCCCGCGAAGTAGCCGACCGCCGTCCACACCCCCGCCCACAGTGCCGCGCCCACCGCGTTGGCGAGCGTGAAGCGGCGCCAGGGCATCTCCGTGGTGCCCGCGATCAGCCCGTTGGTCTGCCGCAGGCCGTCGACGAACCGGGCGCCGGCGACCACCAGCGCGCCCCGGCGGCGGAAGAACGCCTCGGCGCGCTCCATCCGCTCCGGGGTGAGGCGGACGTACCGGCCCCAGCGGTGCACGAACGCCAGCCCGCCGGTGCGGCCCAGCACGTACGCGAGGGTGTTGCCGGCGGTCGCGGCGAGGACGGCGACCAGCAGCAGCACCGGCAGCGAGAGCTCTCCGGCGCCCGCGTACACCGCGGCCAGCACCAGGATGGTCTGGCCGGGCACCGGGAGGATGCAGCTGTCGAGGAACACCAGCACCCCGACCGCCAGGTAGCCGTAGTCGTCGAGCAGCGGGGCGAGGTGGGCCAGCGGGCCGGGCAGCGGCGGCGACAAGGTCGGGGACTCCTCCCACCGGGCCCGGCGGGGCCCGGGATCAGCGCTGCTCCTCGCCGGGGCGGTGCTCGACGACGCAGTCGGGGCCGGGGTAGACGAGTCCGGCGTGGCCGTCCTCGAAGCGGACCAGGTACGGCGGTTCGCCGTCGGTGCCGCGCACCTCGACGATCTCACCCCGGCGGTCGGTCATGCCGACCGCCCTGCTGTGCATGTGGACGTGGTCTCCCACCATGGCGTGCATCGGACCCTCCCGCGGGCAGGTGTGTGAGCTTCCCCCTCCACTGTGCGGCGGGCGCCCGGAGGGCGCAAAGGCAGGCGGGGCGGGGGTGGCTCGCTCAGGGCGCGGGCGGGGTGTCGGCCAGGTAGCCGCGCAGCAGCCGCTTGCACTCGGCGACCAGCGCCGGATCGCCCGCCGGGTCGGCCCGGAACGCCAGCTTGAGCACCGCGTCCGCGCACTCCATCGCCACCCGCAGCGCCAGCGCGTACCCGGGGGCCGCGAACAGTTCGCCGCCGATCGCGCGCAGCCGGGCGGCGACCGCCGCGTTGTTGTCCAGTTCGGCGTCGAGCAGGTGCAGGTCGTCGACCTCGGCGGGGACGGCGTCGACCAGGCCGAAGTCCAGGTGCCCGAAGCCCGCCACGGCGCGCTTCATCGCCACGAACTCGTCCACCGCGTGGTCGGTGAAGGCCGCCGTGCTCGGCGTGCCCGGACCGGCGGCGGCGACCCGGGCGGCCAGGCCGTCCAGGAAGCGCGCCAGGTTGCGTTCGGCGAGGGCGGCCAGCAGGCCCTCCTTGCCGGCGAAGAACTGGTACAGGGTGCCGATCGGCACCTCGGCGCGCAGCGCCACCTCCTTGGTGGTCAGCCCCGCCGGGCCCACCTCGTCCAGCAGCCCCGCGCAGGCGTCCAGCAGCCGCTCGTACCGCTCCTGGCTGCGCTGCTGCACCGGCCGGCGGCGGGCCCCGACGGCCGGCGCGGCCGGGGCGCGGGGGGCGGGGGCGGCGGACGCGGCGCGCTGCGGGGTCATGACGCCACTGTGCCGCATCCGGTCGGGGCGGGGCGAATCCCGGCCGGACCGGTGTGGTTGGGTGTCGGACCATGGACGAGCAGCGGGCGGTCAGGATCCAGCGGGCCGTGCGGATCGAGGACGGGGCCTGCCGGCACCTGCTGGTGTGGCGGGCCGGACCGGGCTGGCGGATGGCCGGCTCCGGCGTCCTCGGCGGCGGCATCGGCGAACGGCACTGGGTGCTCAACGCCCAGGTGCGGGCCGGGTACGGGCGCCTCGACCCGGCCGAGCACCTGGCCGGACTCGCCGCCGGGCAGGGCCTGACCGGGCCCGGCACGGCCCTGATGACCGCCGCCGAGGTGGACGCCTGCACCTGGGCGGAGGACGGCGGCGCCACCGCCGTGGTCACCACCGGCATCGGCGTCCCGACCTGGGCCGCCGCGCCCGACCCGCCGTCCGGGTACGCGCCCGGCACCATCAACGTCCTGGCGGTCGTCCCCGCGCCGGTCTCCGACGCCGGGCTGGTCAACCTGCTGACCACGGCCACCGAGGCGAAGGTCCAGGCCCTGCTGGAGGCCGGGTACGACTGCTCCGGCACGCCCTCCGACGCGATCTGCGTGGCCGTCCGGGCCGGGGGCGAACCGGAACCCTTCGGCGGCCCCCGCTCGTACTGGGGCTCCCGGCTCGCCCGCGCCGTCCACCGCGCCGTCCTCGCCGGGGCCCTGGCCGACCGCGAGCGCCGCGCCGGCTGGGACGGCCCGCCGACCCACCCGGCGACGCTGCCGGGCTGCGCGTGCGACAACGTGCTGGCGGGGGAGGGCAGTCGGGTGGAATCCTCGCCGGTGTGAGCGAGCGACGGATATTCCTGGACCCGGACGGCTGCGGCACGGGCTGGCTGTTCGTCATCGTGGCGGCCCCGACCGGCGTGCTCTACCAGAACCAGGGCGGCGGCTACTCGTGCCGGCAGTACGAGCAGGAGGGCTACCTGATCCCGGTCCCGGGCACGGACCTGACGGGGGAACTGGAGCAGGTCTTCGTCGAGGAGCTGCGCGGTCGCGGCACGTACGGCCTGGAGTGGCCGCCCGAGCTGCTGGCGCGGCTGCGGGCGGCCGTCGCCGACATCCACCTCTACGGCTCGGCGAACCGGGACGACCCCTGGCCGGCGCCGCTGGTGCTGGACGAGTCCCGGCTGGCCGAGGCGGACGAAGCCTGGGTGCCGGTGCTGACGCCGGACGGGCCCGGGGTGCTGGTGTGGGAGAACTCCGACTGAGCGGGCCTCAGGTGCCCGGCAGGTGGTCCTGGTCGATGACGTAGACCCGGACGGGGGCGGGGGCGTCGGCGCAGTGGCGGCCGAGCTTCTCCCAGCGGGACTCGGGGCTGCGCAGCGGGCGGTGGCAGCGGCGGCAGCGGACCACGGGGGCCGGGCGGCGTTCGACGGCCGTGCCGGGGATCGGGGGTTCGGCGCTGCCG
>NZ_JBHUWH010000487.1:0-5642 GCF_042670125.1 Kitasatospora sp. NPDC057198
CCCCGCCGGTGCGCGGCCCGGCCGGGCCGCGCGGACGGCGCCGGGGAGGCGTCCCGGTGCCCGACCTCGCCGTAGCCGTCGTAGCCGTCGTTGTAACCGCTGCCGTCGCCGTTGCCGCCGTCGTAACCGCTGCCGTCGCCGTGGCTGCCGCCGTCGGGGCGGTAGCCGACGGGGTCGCCGTACCCGCCGTAGCGGCCGCCGTCCGGCAGCGGCACCATCGCCAGCCCCGCCAACAGGCCCTCGGCCGGCACCAGGCCGCGGCGGTGCTCCCCGCACAGCGCGCACTCCCGGACGTGCCGCCCGATCCGCTTGCGCCACAGCGTGCCCGGCAGGCCGTTCCAGCCCGCCGTCAGCTCCGCCAGCCACGGGCAGCCGGGCACCGCCGCCAGCGCCCGGACGACCACCCGGGCCGCCTGCAACTGGCCCTTCATCCGCTGCACCCGCACCGCCGCGTGCTGCGGCGACACCTCGAGCGCCGTCGCCAGCTCCGCCCGGGACAGCTCGCCCGCCGCCTCCAGCCACCACAGCGACAGCAGTTCGCGGTCCGTCCCGTCCAGCCACCGGGTCGCCTCGGCGACCTCGCGGCGCTGCTCCGACAGGCCCAGCCGGACGATCGTCAGGCCCACGAAGTCCGCCGCTGGATCGGCCACCGCCGCCGGGTCCGGCACCCCGTCCAGCGCGGTCACCGGGTCCGCGTCCCGGAAGCGCCGCCGCACCTGGTTCAGCGCGATCGCCACCAGCCAGCTGCGGAACCCCGCCGGATCGCGCAGCGCGCCCAGGCCGTCCACGGCCCGCAGCATCGTCTCCTGCACCACGTCGTCGGTGTCCGGATGCCCCGACAGCGCCCGGCCCACCACGTTGTACACCAGCGGCAGGTGCCCGCCGACCAGCTCCGCCACCGCCTGCCGGTCGCCGCGCTGCGCCCGCCCGACCAGCGCCGCCGCCCGCCCACTGTCCACAGCCCGGTCCGTCCTCGAGTTCTCTCGTCCTGCCCTCACACCCTCGGAGATCCACCGGGCAGCGGCGGATAACGCAAAAAGCGGGCAGCACTCCCCGGCACTCCCGGTGCTTCCCGGGCTCTCCGGCAGACGCGAAGCATAGTCAGCCGCCCCCGGGAACGGCGAAGCCCGCGCACCCGGTGCGGATGCGCGGGCGGCTCGGAACCCGTCGCTACGGCCAGGGCCCCGTCAGTACGAGTGGTGGGTCTGCCAGAACGACCAGGCGCCGCAGGGGCTGCCGTAGCGGCTGTTCATGTAGCTCAGGCCCCACTTGATCTGGGTGGCGGGGTTGGTGCGCCAGTCCGCGCCGGCCGAGGCCATCTTGGAGCCCGGCAGCGCCTGGACCAGGCCGTAGGCGCCGGAGGGGTTGCTGGCCGTGTAGTTCCAGCCGCTCTCGCGCTGCACGATCTGGCTGAAGCACTGGAACTGCGTGTCGTCGCCGATGATCTGCCGCGCCGTCTCCTGGACCGACCCGGCCGGGATCGCGGCGAGCACGCTGTGCGCGGCGGCCTGGCTGGCCTGCTCCTTGGCGGCCCTGTCCTTCGCCGCCTTGTCCGCCGCCGCCTTGTCGGCCTCCGCCTTGGCAGCCTTGTCCGCGTCGGCCTTGGCCTGTGCCTCGGCCGCGGCCTTCAGCCGGGCGGCCTCCTCGGCGGCCTTCTTCGCGGCGGCGTCGGCCGAGACCTGCTGGGCGTCGGCCTGGTGGCCGATGCCGTCACTGACCTGCTGGGCCTGCGCACCGGCGGGGGCCTCGCCGAACAGCGTGGCGCTCGCGACGTCGACCGTCCGGACGGGGGCACCGCCCTCGCTGCCGGCCGCCGCGCCGACCACGGCACCGACGGCGGTCACCGCGGTGGCGGAGACGACAGCGACGCCCCGGACCGAGATCCGAGTCACATGCTTTCCTTCCGGAGTCGTCCGGCACCAGGGCCGCCGGACGGGTATCCGCCCCGCTCCGGCTCGCCCGTCCCGCCCGACCGGAGCCGGTGGACCTGCGCTGCCGGGCACGGAGCCTGACGCCGAATCACCCTGCCCCACCCGGACACGTCCACGCAATCGCCTGCGCCGTGGCGGATCTCACAGCACCGGCCCCGTCCGGACGCTCGGTGGGCGTGTGGTGACGCCCCGTCAGCTCCGCGCCCGGCGCGGGCCCGCACCCGGACGGCCCGGCTCCGGAAGCCGCCCGGTCGGTGCCGCCACCTCCGTGCAGCTGGTGCCGCTGCCGCCGCCTTCGCCCGGCCGGTGCCTTTGCGCGGGCGGTGCCTTTGCGCGGGCGGCCGCGCGGCGGAAGGCTGGGGTGTGCCCGCCCCGCCCCGAGCGCCTGGAGCCCCCGTGAAGAAGTCCGACCTGAAGAAGTCCGGGTACTCGATCGGTTCGGTCGGGTCCTTCCTGTCCATCGGCTCGGTCGGGTCCTTCCTCTCGGTCGGCTCGGTCGGCTCGTTCCTGTCCGTCGGCTCGATCGGCTCCGCGCTGTCCGTGCTCTCCGTCGGCTCCTGGCGCAGCACCGCCTCCGCGCTCAGCGCCGACTCCGTCCTCTCCCTGCTCTCCTACCGCTCGGTCCACGCCGTCCGGGCGGCCCACCGCCGCCGGGGCGGGCGCGGCTGAGCGCGCCCGGCACTGTCGGCGGCGGATGAGAACGTATGCGGATGAACGAAGCGCTCGACCCCATCGCCGCCTACTGGAACGACGCCGCCCCCGCCTTCGACCAGGAGCCCGACCACGGCCTGCGCGACGACGTCACCCGGCTGGCCTGGCGCCGCCGCCTCGCCGGGTGGCTGCCCGGCGAGGGGCTCGACGTGCTGGACGTCGGCTGCGGCACCGGCTCGCTCTCGCAGCTGCTCGCCGAGGCCGGGCACCGGGTGACGGGCGTCGACCTGGCCCCCGCGATGATCGACCGGGCCCGGGAGAAGTTCGCCGCCGCCGGGCTGGAGGGGCACTTCCTGACCGGCGACGCGAGCCGGCCCCCGACCGGCGCCGCCCGCTACGACGCCGTCCTGTGCCGCCACCTGGTCTGGACGCTGCCCGACCCGCTCGCCGCCCTGCGCGCCTGGGCCGCCCGCCTGCGCCCCGGCGGCCGCCTCCTCCTGATCGAGGGCCGCTGGCGCGAGGCCGGTGCCGTCGTCGAGCCGTACGCCCCCGGCGCCGAGGGCCTCCCCTGGGCCGGCGGCGTTCCTGTCGCCACCCTCACCGCCGCGCTCCGCCCGCTGGTCCGCGAGCTCGACCTGCACCCGCTGGAGTCCGAGCCGGCACTGTGGGGCGGCCCGGTCCACGACGAGCGCTACGCGGTGCTGGCCCGCCGCTGAGCCCCCGCCCGGCGCGCCCGTCGCGCCGGGCTGTCGGTGCGGCGCGGTACGGTCCGACCCATGTCCGATACCGAACTCACCGCACTGCTGGGCGTGTTGAACGGCAGGCGCGAACACGTCCTGGAGATCCTGGAGGGCCTCGACGAGGAGGCCCTGCGCCGCCCGGTGCTGCCCTCCGGCTGGACGTGCCTGGGGCTGGTGCACCACCTCGCGCTGGACGTCGAGAAGTTCTGGTTCCGGGCGGTGGCGGCGGGGGAGCGGGCCGCGATCGAGGAGATCCTCGGCTCCGGCACCGACGCCTGGCACCCGGACCCGGCACTGACCGCCGAGGAGGTCCTCGCCCGCTACCGGCAGGAGGCCGCCCGCGCCGACACCTTCCTGGCCACCGCCACCCCGGAGACCCCCCTCGCCTGGTGGCCGGACTCCTTCGGCGGCCCGCGCTACCGCACCCTGCGCGAGGTGCTCCTGCACGTGATCACCGAGACCGCCACCCACGCCGGCCACCTGGACGCCGTCCGCGAACTCCTCGACGGCCGCCAGTACCTGGTGCTGGACTGAGCCCCGCACGCGCGGGGAGCGGAGAGCCTCTGCCTCCAGTTCGGTTACGCGACCGGGGTCATCCCCGCACGCGCGGGGGGAGCGGTCGAACGGTGACGTCGCCCGCCGCTTCAGCGGGTCGTCTCGCCGAGCCAGACGCCGGCGGCGGTGTCGAGCGGGAGGCCGAGGGTGGCGCAGAGGCCGACGACGGTGCCGAAGCCGGGGCTGGGCAGGCGGCCCATCTCGATCTTGCGGAGGGTCTCGGGGGAGATCCCGGCGCTGTGCGCGACGGCGACGGGGTCGCGGCCGGCCCGGGTCTCGCGCAGTAGCGCGCCCAGGCGGCGGCCGGCCTCGATCTGCTCGGGGGTCAGGGGGACTCGCACCATGCGGACACGCTACCGGGACCGATCGCAGTGCATCGGGCTCCGGTCCGGTGGTGAAGCGGTTCCGGGCCTCGTCCCGAGGTCGGCGACCTGGGGCTGACGCACTTCGCGGTCCGCTCCGACGGCACGGGGATCGACAGCCCCCGGTTCCCGCGCCGCGCCGGGAAGAAGCCCAAGAAGGCCCGGCGCACCCCTGCCGGGGCGGGAGCGGGCGGTAATCCCCGGCTTCGCCCCCGCCCGAGCGTCCGGTTTCAGCGCAGCGGCAGTTCCGCCGCCCCGGCGGGCTCGTCGGCCGGGCGGGGGCCGTGGATGCGGCGCTCGGCGGCGTCGATGCGGACGTCGTCGATGCTGGCCTCGCGGCGGCGCATCAGGCCGTGCGGGTCGAACTCCCACAGTTCGTTGCCGTAGCTGCGCCACCACTGGCCGTCCGCGTCGTGCCACTCGTACTGGAAGCGGACGGCGATCCGGTCGTCCTCGAAGGCCCAGAGCTCCTTGCGCAGGGCGTACTCCCGTTCGCGCTGCCACTTGGCGGTGAGGAAGGCGGTGACCTCGGCGCGGCCGGTGAGGAAGACGTCCCGGTTCCGCCAGACCGTGTCGGGGGTGTAGGCGAGGGCGACGCGTTCGGGGTCGCGGGTGTTCCAGGCGTCCTCGGCGGCCCGGACCTTGGCGAGCGCGGTGGCGCGGGTGAACGGGGGCAGGGGCGGGCGGTGCTCGGGCACGGTGGGCCTCCGGCGGTCCGGCGGAGTGGAGAACGGTCGTTCTCCACCTTGGCGGGGCCTACGCTAGGGAACGACCGTTCTCCACGTCAAGAGCCACCGGATCGGAGCCGCTGATGCCCGCCCCGCTCACCGACGAACAGGCCCGCCGGGACGGCGAGGCGCTGCTCGACGCCGCCGAGGCGCTGTTCTACGAGAAGGGCGTGCGCGCCGTCGGCATGGACGAGGTGCGCGCCGCCTCCGGGCTGCCGCTCAAGCGGATCTACCGCCTGCACCCCGCCAAGGACGACCTGGTGGTGGCCGTGCTGCGCCGCCGCGACCGGCGCTGGCGGGCCCGGCTGTCCGCCGCCGTCGAGGCGGAGCGCGAGCCGCGGGCCCGGCTGCTGGCCGCCTTCGACTGGCTGGGCGGCTGGTTCGCCGAGCCCGGCTACCGGGGCTGCGCCTGGATCAACGCCTTCGGCGAACTGGGCCCGGCCTCCCCGGCCGTCCTCGCCGAGGTGCGCGCCCACAAGGCGGCCTTCCACGCCCAGCTCACCGACTGGGCCCGCGCGGCGGGCCTCGCCGACCCGTCCCCCGTGCCGCTGCTGGCCGAGGGCGCCATCGTCACCGCCGCGATCACCGACGACCCCGCCCCGGCCCGCCGGGCCCGCGCCGCCGTCGAGGCGCTGCTGGACGGGGCCGCCGGGCCCGCGGCCGGCCGGAGCGGGG
>NZ_JBHUWH010000488.1:0-5629 GCF_042670125.1 Kitasatospora sp. NPDC057198
GCCAGCGGCTCACGGCGCCAGAGGATCGGGAGCTAACGCCGACAACCAGAAACCAGGAGCCGGACCGGAGTTCAGGCCGACGGCTCACGGCACCAGGGGGCGAGAGTTGACGTCGGCAGCCAGTTGTCGGGAGCCGGGCCGGAGTTCAGGCCAACGGCTCGCGGCACCAGAGGACCGGGAGTTGACGTCGGCAGCCAGCTACCAGAAGCCGAGCCGGAGTTCGAGACGGCGGCTCGCGGCGCCAGGAGGCGGGAGTTGACGCAGGCGACCGAACGCCGGAAGCCGGACCGGAGTTCAGGCCGGCGGCTCGCGGTGCCAGGGGGCGTCCGGGCGGGTTGGGACGGGGGTCGCGGTCAGCCGCAGGGCGTACTGGCCGGGGGCGGGTTCGCCCAGGTAGTGGTGGCCGGTGAGGTGGCACCAGGCGGGCAGGTCGAGGGGGGCGGCCGGGTCGGTGGCCAGGACGTGTACGAGGGTGCCGGGCGGGGCGCCGGTGATGGCGGCGCGCAGGCGCAGCAGCAGGGTGACGCAGAGCAGGCCGCGGCCGTCGACGGTGAGTGCGGGGGTGGGGGCGGTCACCGGCGGGTCCGGGTGGCGGTGGTGGCGAGGGCCGGGAGGATCACCAGGGCGAGCAGGCCGCCGCCGAGGGCGAGCACGGAGTACCCGGCCAGGTCGACCACGGTGCCGGAGGCGAGACCGCCGGCAGCGCCGGAGACGGCGATGGCGACGTCGACGCTGCCCTGGGTCCTGGCGCGGGTGGCGAGCGGGGCGGCGTCGGTGATGATCGCGGTGCCGGAGACCAGGCCGAAGTTCCAGCCGAGTCCGAGCAGGACCAGGGCAAGGGCGAGCAGCGCGACGGAGTCGGCGGGGGCGAGGGCGGCGACGAGTCCGGCGGCGAGCAGGGTGAGGCCGGCCGCGGCGCCGACGGCGAGCGGGCCGTGCCGGTCGACCAGCCGCCCGGTGAGCGGGGAGGGCAGGTACATCGCGGCCACGTGCAGGGCGATGACCAGGCCGGACGCGGCGGTGCCGTGGCCGTGGTCGCGCATGTGGACGGGCGTCATGGTCATCACGGCGACCATCACCAGTTGGGTGACCACCATGACCTGTGCGCCGAGCAGGACGCGGTTGCGGATCCGGGCGGCGGCCGCCGGATCGGCGGGCACCTCGACGGGCACCTCGACCGGCGTTTCGGCGGGGACACCGGCAGCGGCCGGAACGGCGGTGGCGGTGGTGGCGGTGGCCGCGGTGGCGCGGGCCAGCAGCAGCGGGTCGGGGCGCAGGCGGGTGGCGAGGACGAGTGCGGCGGCGGCGTAGGCGAGTCCGGCGAGCAGGAAGGGTCCGGCCAGTCGGGGCAGGTCGAGGACGTGGGCGAGGTCGCCGGTGGGTGCGGCCAGGTTGGGGCCGAGGACGCCGCCGAGGGTGGTGGCGACCAGGACGGTGGAGACCGCGCGGGCCCGGTGGCCGGGGGCGGCGAGGTCGGCCCCGGCGTAGCGGGCCTGGAGGTTGGTGGCGGTGCCGGCGCCGTAGACGAAGAGCGCGGCGAACAGCAGGGCGGGGCTGTCCAGGGCGGCGGCGGTGATGACGCCAACGCTGCCGACCGCGCCGGTGGCGTACCCGGCGGCGAGGCCGGGGCGGCGGCCGCGGGCGGCGGATATCCGGCTGACGGCGATCGCCGCGCACGCGCTGCCCGCGGTGAACAGGGCGCTGGGCAGTCCGGCCAGTCCGGTGCTGCCGAGCATGTCCTCGGCGAGCAGGGCGCCGACGGTGATGCCCGCGGCGAGGCCCGCGCCGCTGAGTACCTGCGAGACCACCAGGACGCGCAGGACGTGCCGCTGCACGGCGGGGTCGACGGTGGTACCGGTCACGGGCTCTCCTCGATCATCCATGGATCCTTGGAATATGGTACCGACGCCCCTCCCGGGCGGAACCACCGGGTAACGTGCCGGGCAGCCTGCCGGGCAACCCGCCCGGGAGGGGCCGGACCGGGGAGGGGTCGCGTGACGCCGGAGGACGACTACTGCGCCGGGGGGCCGACGCTGCCCGGGTTCGGGCTGGTGATGACGGCGGACGCCGGAATGACCGTGTTCCTGCTGGAGATGACCGCCATACTCGAGTCCTTCGGGATCTCCCGGGCCGAGGCGGTGGCCCGGATGAACTACTCCTGGGGAAAACACCGGTTCGCTCCCTACCCCGACCTGATGTGCCACGACGCACCCGAGCACTGGGCCCACGGCATGTACTACGACGACGGCAGCGCCGCCACCGTGGCGTACTGGGAGCCGGACGCCGACCGGAGCACCTGGGCGGTCGTTCCGGCGCCGCCCGACGGCGATCCCGCGTGGACGCTGCCCCGTGGCGCGTGAGGACGGCCGGGGCCCCGCGGCGTACGGACTGGTGATGAAGGCCGACCGGGGGACGACCCGGTTCCTCTGCGAGGTCGTCGAGGTGCTGGAGTCCTTCGGGATCTCCCGGGCCGAGGCGGTGGCCCGGCTGAACCGCTCCTGGGGGAGCCTGGAGTTCGAGCCGTACCCCGACCTGGTGTGCCACGAGGAGCCCGAGTACTGGGCGCACCGGATGTACTACGCCGACAACGCCGGTGCCACCGTGCCGTACTGGGACGAGGGCGCCGACCGCGGCGCGTGGGCGGTCGTTCCGGCGCCGCCCGACGGCGACCCCGCGTGGACGCTGCCCCGGGAGGGGTGAGCGGCGGGGCGCGTGCGCCGGGGTGTGCGTCGAGCGCCCCCGTGCGGGTGAGCGGCGGGTCGTTCGTAGGCGGAGGCGGCGTGTCGGGCGGGTGGGCGCTGCCAGGGTGTGGCGGGTGATCTCTCGACGTGGATTGTTCCTCGCCTCCGGCGGTGCGATGACCGCCGCCGCCCTGGCCGGCCCCGGCACCGGCCTCTCCCGCGCGGTCGGTGCGGCCGCCCCGCCGCCCGACCCGGCACGGCAGGAGGCGGCGCTGACCATGGCGCGCCGGATCCTGCTGACCGACGCCGACCACCGCGACCTGACGCTCGACTACCTGAAGCTGCTGACCGGCCGTCAGCGGCTGCGTCCGGCCACCTCGCGCGAGGTGCTGGTGGTGGGCGCGGGCGTGGCGGGCATGGTGTGCGCGCGGCTGCTGATGGCGGCCGGGCACAAGGTGCGGGTGCTGGAGGCGAACCGGAGCCGGGTCGGCGGCCGGGTGAAGACCTTCCGCGGCGACCTGTGGCAGGACCCGCGGCTGCACGCGGAGGCGGGCGCGATGCGGATCCCGTCCAGCCACGTGCTGACCCTCGCGCTGGCCGACCACCTGAAGGTGCCGCGCCGCCCGTTCCACCTGGTGGACGTCCCGCCGCAGCCCGACCTGTCCTCCGGGGACGCCCGGGTGGTCTACCGGTCGTGGACGGGCGAGGAGTTCGCCACCGGCACCGCGCCCGCGTACACCGCGCCGAAGGGCCTGGGCGGGCGGCTGGTGCACGTGAACGGGCAGACCGTCAGCAAGGCGGCGTACGCGGCCGACCCGGGCCCGGTGAACAAGAGCTTCGGCTGGGACAGCGGCCTGACCGCGGCCGCCGCCTTCGACCGCGCCCTGGACACCGCCCGCGCGTACACGATGGTGAAGAACGGTGACGGCTCCTGGAGCGACAAGCCGATCGAGCAGCGGGTGACCGGCATGGCGCAACTGCTGTACGACCTGGACGGCTACTCGCTGCTGCGCTACCTGCAGGAGAGCGAGGGCTGGAGCGACGCCCAGGTGCAGGCGGTGGGCACGCTGGAGAACCTGACCAGCCGGCTGTCGTACGGCTTCCTGCACTCGGTGTTCGACGCCTCCGACATCAACCCGGCGGTCACCTACTTCGAGTTCAGCGCGGGCACCGACGCGCTGACCGAGGCGCTCGCCAGGGACCTGCCGATCGAGCGCGGCAGGGTGGTGACGCGGGTGCGCCTGGACGGCGGCGGGGTGACGGTCGTCGCCGAGCCGGAGACCGGCCCGGAGGACGAGGCGTGCGAGGGCGCGGTCGGCGGCGACCGCTGCGAGTACCGGGCGGACGCGGTGGTGCTGGCGGTGCCGTACGCGGCGCTGCGGCACGTCGACTTCGACCCGATCCTGCCGTACGCCAAGCGCCGGGCGATCGCCGAGCTCAAGCACGACACCGCGCACAAGGTGCTGGTGGAGTTCACCGAGCGCTGGTGGGAGTGGGACGAGGACACCTGGAAGGCGAAGCTGGGCGCCGAATACCGGCCCGCCCCGCACGGGGACGCGGTGGCGGCGGTCGGCGGCGGCTGCGTCTCGGACGAGGCCAGCCGGTTCGTCTACTTCCCCTCCCACCCGAGCGACGACGGCGCGCCCGGCGGCATCGTGCTGGCCGCCTACAACTGGGCCGAGGACGCGCTGCGCTTCGACGCGCTCACTCCCGCCGACCGGCACACCGAGGCGCTCGACCACCTGGCGGGCCTGTTCGGCGAGCGGATCCGCCGCTACGCCACCGACCGGCACGTCTCGCAGTCCTGGCTGCGCAACCGCTGGGCGCTCGGCGAGGCCGTGATCGAGACCCCCGGCCAGCTGCTCAGCCTCGGCCCGCACGTCGCCGCCCCGGTCGAGGGCCGGCTGTTCTTCGCGGGCGACCACTGCCAGCCGCGCTACCACGCGTGGATCTCCGGCGCGATCGCCTCCGGCGTGGAGGCGGCCGTCCAGCTCACCTCCGGCTGACGGCCGGGGCAGGGCAGGGCCGGGTCAGGACCGGGTCAGGACCGGGTCAGGGCCGGGGCAGGGTCGGTCACGGCGGCTGGCTGCTGACTGCTGATGGTTGATGGCTGATGACTGACGCCCGCTCAGGGCCCGTCCGGTGGTGCACCGCCGGACGGGCCCTGACGCGCGTTCAGCCGGTCGGCCCCGAACGGGCGGCGAGTCGGGCGGCGGGCCGGTCGGGGCGCCGATAGCATCGGCCCATGCCTGACGCCGTCCGCCACCAGCGGTCCTCGGTGCTGCTGGCGTTCCGCTCCGCGGTGGCCCTGAACCGGCTGCTGGACGTGCTGCCGGTGTTCGAGGGCGACCCGCGGATCGACCGCTGGTTCACCCTGGTGCCCGGCTCCCGGTTCGGGACGGACGCGCTGGCCGTGTTGGACCGGGCCGGCGCCCGGGTGGTGGACTTCGACGAGGCCCGCGAACGGCACTTCGACCTGGTCCTCTCCACCAGCCCCAAGGGCGCGCTGACCAGCCTGTCCGGCCGGGTCCGCGCGCTGCTGCCGCACGGCGCCGGGTTCAACAAGGCGCTGGCGGACGAGGGTTCGCCCCGCCTGCCGTCCGGCCTCGACCCGGCGTTCCTGCTCGCGGCGGGCGAACCGTGGGCCGACCTGCACGGCCTCGGGCACGACGAGCAGCTCGCCCGGCTCACCGAGTTCTGCCCGCCGGCCGCCGCCCGCGCGGTCGTGGTCGGCGATCCGACGCTGGACCGGATGCGGGAGTCGACCGGCCGCCGCGACACCTACCGGGCCCGGCTCGGCGTCGGCGACCGGACGCTGCTGGCGGTGCTGACCACCTGGGGTCCGGAGAGCCTGCTGGCGCGCCGCCACGGCCTGCCGCTGGAACTGGCCCTGCACCTGCCCGTGGACGAGTACCGGATCGCCGTGGTTTTGGTTGTATATGTGGTTG
>NZ_JBHUWH010000489.1:0-5586 GCF_042670125.1 Kitasatospora sp. NPDC057198
GTGCGGGGTCAGCCGATGAGGGCCTCGACCAGCGTCCAGGTGGCCAGCACGGCCATGCACAGGCCGCCGACCCGCTGCACGGTGCGCAGCGGGACGCGCTTGGCGATGAACCGGCCGACCAGCAGGGCCAGCGCGGAGACCGACATCAGGGCGGCCGCGGAGCCGATCGCGGTGGGCAGCCAGCCGTTGGTGGCGGCCAGGTTGGCGGTGGTGATCTGGGTCAGGTCGCCCCACTCGCCGATGAACACCGTCATGAACGCGGTGCCCCACACCGGCCAGAAGCCGGTGACCGTCCGCGCGCCGCCCTCCTCGCCGTCCTCGTCGCCGCCCGAGCGCAGCAGCACGAACGCGCCGAAGCCGAACAGCGCGGCGGAGACCAGCTTGACGGCCGTGCCGGGCAGCAGGCTCAGCAGGCTGCCCGCGCCGACCGCGATCGCGACGTGCACGATGAACGCCGCCGAGGTGCCGAACCACACGTACAGCGGGCGCATGCGGGTGCCCATGGCCAGCGAGGCGAACATCGTCTTGTCGGGGAGTTCGGCGAGGAAGATCAGCCCGAAGGCGGTCAGCATCGCCAGGGGGTCGAAGGACATCGGAGCGCTTTCTGCAGGGGCCGGGCCGCGGACTCGAACGGCACCGGGCGGGCGACGGGCGAACCTCTCGGCCCGGCACGACGAGACCTCCCGCACGGTGGGCGCGGCAGGGTCATGCACGGGGCCGAAGGTCTCGTCCGTCGCGGCGGCTGCCCACCGCGACCCACGGGCCGGGACGGCGAGCCGTCCAGTGTGTCGACCGGTGGTGTTTCGGGACTACTCCCCTTCGCTCCGGCGAGTCTAGGGGATCGACAAAGCAGGGGTAAAGCCGCCCCCGTCCCGGTGTGGACCGCCGGGCCCTGGGCACGCGCGGGGCCGGAACGAGGCGCCGGGACGCGGAGCCGGGACGGGCCGGAACGAGGCGCCGGAACGAAGGGAGCGGGAGATGGACGAGATGCCGCAGGGCGGTGCGGGCGGCGTGCCCCGCGGGCCCGACTACGCGGGCGACGACTACCGCGCGGAGGGCCGGCCGCCGACCGTCCGCCACGACCGGCACGGCGAGGGCTGGAGCTTCGAGCGCGACGCCGAGCGGAGCGCCGGCGAGCAGCCGGACGCGGGGGAGGAGCACGAGACGGCGCCGGACGACGGGTCCGACGAGGACCGGCCGGAGGACGGGCAGGGGGACGCCACCACCGCCGAGCCGGGCCGGGCCCGGCGGCTGCACCCGGGCGGGGAGTCGGAGGGGCGCTCGGGCGGCTGACCGGGGGCCGGTGGCCCGTTCTCGACCGTACCGGCGGCCGGGAACGGGCGGGGGTGAGGTGGACATGCCTGGTGGTGGGCGGTGCGGCGGCCCGGCGGCCGGGCCGGGATCCGGACAGAATCCGCTCCGGCGGCCCGGCGTCCTTCTCCTGGACACGGAACGCGAGTTAGCGTGACGGTGAGTTAGTTGCCCGAGGCACTCAATTGCCGGGCCCGCCCCGTCGCACCCCACCCCCGCCCCCGGGGGCCGGAACCGCGCGCCGACCGGGCCCCGGGAGGGAACCCACCATGGCCACTGCCGCCCCCACCAGCCACCCCGCCCCGCGCGGCACCTGCCCGTTCGCCCCGCCGCCCGCCTACCAGCAGGCCCGGCGGGACGAGCCGGTCAGCCGGATCGCCCTCTGGGACGGCACCCCCTGCTGGCTGGTCACCCGGTACCAGGACGTCCGCGACCTGCTCGCCGACCCCAGGTTCAGCGCCGACGCCACCCGCCCCGGCTTCCCCTTCCTCAGCGCCGCCGCCCGCCACCTCGGCGCCGGCCGGGCCTCCTTCATCCGGATGGACGACCCCGAGCACGGCCGGCTGCGCCGGATGCTCACCGGAGACTTCACCCTCCGCAAGACCGCCGCCCTGCGCCCCGCGGTCCAGCAGGCCGCCGACGACCTGTTCGAGAAGATGACCGCCGGCCGCACCGGCGCCGACCTGGTCGCCGAGTTCGCCCTCCCGCTGCCCTCCCTGGTGATCTGCCTGCTGCTCGGCGTCCCCTACCAGGACCACGAGTTCTTCCAGCGCTGCAGCCGCACCCTGCTGCGCCGCGACAGCCCGATCGAGGAGGTGGCCGCCGCCCAGCGGGAACTCGCCGACTACCTCGACGCGCTCACCGACCACAAGCGCACCCACCCCGACGACGGCATCCTCAGCCGCCTGGTCGCCCGCGGTGAACTCGCCACCGAGGACATCGGCGCGATGGGCCGCCTGCTGCTGGTCGCCGGCCACGAGACCACCGCCAACATGACCGCACTGTCCGTCCTCGCCCTGCTCCGCCACCCCGACCAGCTCGCCCACCTGCGCGCCCACCCCGAAGCCACCCCCGCCGCCGTCGAGGAACTGCTGCGCTGGCTCAGCATCGTGCAGAGCGGCCTCACCCGGGTCGCGGTCGAGGACGCCGAGATCGGCGGCGTCCTGATCCGGGCCGGCGAGGGCGTGGTCTGCCAGCTCAACACCGCCAACCGCGACGACGACCGCTACCCCGACGGCGACACCCTCGACCTCACCCGCGACACCCGCCGCCACGTCGCCTTCGGCTTCGGCGTCCACCAGTGCCTCGGCCAGCCGCTCGCCCGCCTCGAACTGGAGATCGCCCTCGACACCCTGCTGCGCCGCCTGCCGGAACTGCGGCTGGCCGTGCCGTTCGAGGAGATCCGCTTCCGCCACGAGATGACCGTCTACGGCGTCGAGACCCTGCCCGTCGCCTGGTGACCCCCCGCCCCGCGAAAGGAACCCCCGTGATCGTCCACATCGACCCCGACCGGTGCTGCGGCGCCGGACAGTGCGTCCTCGCCGCCCCCGGGGTGTTCGACCAGCGCGAGGACGACGGCACCGTCCTGCTGCTCGACGCCGCCCCGCCCGCCGCCCTCGCCCGGGAGGTCGCCGACGCCGTCGCCGCCTGCCCGGGAGGGGCGATCCGACTGGAGGAGGACCCACCCCGGTAGGCTGCGGGCGGACCACCGGGAGGAGCGAGCACGTGCAGGTCACCGGGTTCGTCCCGCGCGAGACGGCCGACCTGCGCGGCCGGACCGGCGGGCCGCTGACCCTCCGCTACGGGCCGCGCGCCGTCGTCCTGGTCGGCGGGCTGCCCGGCAGCGGCAAGTCGACGCTGCTGCGCCGCTGGGACGCCCCCGCCGAGCTGATCGACCCCCGCACCACCCGGCTCGCCTGCCAGGCCAGGATGCCCGCCGCCCTCCCGTACCCGCTCTACCGCCCCGCCGTGCGCGTCCTGCACTTCCTGCGCACCCGCGCCGCGTTCCGCCGGCCCGGACCGCTGCTGGTGCACGACTGCGGCAGCCGCTGGTGGATGCGCCGGGCCCTGGCCCACTGGGCCCGGCGGAGCGGACGCGAACTGCACGTGGTGCTGCTCGCCGTCCGCCCCGCCGAAGCCCTCGCCGGCCAGCGCGCCCGGGCCCGCACCGCCGCACCGCGCACCTTCCGGCTGCACGTGCGGCGGCTCGCCCGGCTGCAGGCCGGGATCGAACGGCACGGCCGGGCCGCCTTCCCCGGCGCCCGCTCGGTGCTGCTCGCCGACGCCGCCTCCCGCGAACGGCTGGCCGGCGTCCGGTTCGGGGACTGACCCGGGTCAGTGCCCGCGGGCGATCCACTCCGCCAGGTGCGGGGCCTCCGCCCCGACGGTGGTCGAATCGCCGTGGCCGGTGCGCACCACCGTCTCCGGGGGCAGCGTCAGCAGCCGCTCCCGGATCGAGTCGATGATGGTCGGGAAGTCCGAGAACGACCGGCCGGTGGCGCCCGGACCGCCCGCGAACAGGGTGTCGCCGGTGAAGACGGTGCCCAGCTCCGGCGCGTACAGGCTGACCGCGCCCGGACTGTGGCCCGGCGTGTGCAGCACCGTCAGCACCGTGCCCGCGACCGCGATCTGCTGGCCGTCCGCCAGCGCGGCGTCCGGCTCGCGGTCCGGGTGGGCCTGCCGCCACAGCACCTGGTCCGAGGGGTGCAGCAGCACCGGGGCGCCGCCGTTCAGCGCCGACAGCGCCGGAGCCGCGTCCACGTGGTCGTTGTGCGCGTGCGTGGAGACCACCGCCAGCAGCCGCCGGCCGCCCAGCGCCGCGTGGATCGCCGCCGCGTCGTGCGCCGCGTCGATCACCACCGCCTCGGCGTCGTCACCGACGATCCACACGTTGTTGTCGACCTCCCAGGTGCCGCCGTCCAGGCTGAACTCGCCCGAGGTGACCAGCTGTTCGATCCGCGCCGCCATCAGAACACCACCACCGAGCGCAGCACCTCGCCGCGCTGCATCCGGGCGAACGCCTCCTCCACGCCGTCCAGCGGGACGGTCTCGCTGACGAACGCGTCCAGGTCCAGCCGGCCCTGGAGGTACAGGTCGATCAGCATCGGGAAGTCCCGCTCCGGTAGGCAGTCCCCGTACCAGGACGACTTCAGCGCCCCGCCCCGCCCGAACACGTCCAGCAGCGGCAGCTCCAGCTTCATCTCCGGCGTCGGCACACCCACCAGCACCACCGTGCCCGCCAGGTCACGGGCGTAGAACGCCTGCTCGTACGTCTCCGGGCGGCCCACCGCCTCGATCACCACGTCGGCGCCGTGGCCGCCGGTCAGCCCGCGGATCGCCTCCACCGCGTCCACCGCACGGGAGTTGACGGTGTGGGTGGCGCCCAGGCGCTGCGCCGTGGCCAGCTTGCGGTCGTCCACGTCCACCGCGATGATCGTGCCCGCCCCCGCCAGCCGGGAGCCCACCACCGCCGCGTTGCCCACGCCGCCGCAGCCGATCACCGCGACGCTGTCACCCCGGCCCACCTGCCCGGTGTTGATCGCCGCGCCCAGACCCGCCATCACCCCGCAGCCCAGCAGACCCGCCGCCGCCGGGGACGCCGCCGGGTCGACCTTGGTGCACTGGCCGGCCGCGACCAGCGTCTTCTCCGCGAAGGCGCCGATGCCCAGCGCCGGGGACAGCTCGGTGCCGTCCTCCAGCGTCATCTTCTGCTTCGCGTTGTGGGTGGCGAAGCAGTACCACGGGCGGCCCCGCTTGCAGGCCCGACAACGACCGCACACCGCACGCCAGTTGAGGATCACGTAGTCGCCCGGCGAGAGGTCCTCCACGCCCTCGCCGACCGACTCCACCACACCCGCCGCCTCGTGCCCCAGCAGGAACGGGAACTCGTCGTTGATCCCGCCCTCCCGGTAGTGCAGGTCCGTGTGGCACACCCCGCACGCCTGCACCCGCACCACCGCCTCACCCGGCCCCGGATCCGGCACCACGACGGGCACCACCTCCACCGGCGCCCCCTTCGCACGCGCGATCACACCCCGGACAACCTGAGCCATCTTCGGTACCCGTCCTCACTCGGTCCACGGCGGCGCCCGGCACTGGACGCCGCCCAGCAGCGAACTTACGCGGTTTCAGCGGTGAAGTCGCCCGGTCGGGCCCGGGGCGCGCGTGACGCCTGCGGCGGGGTGGCGGGGACGGCGGGAAGGGGGTGGTGGGGACGGCGGGAAGGGGACGGCGGAGAAGGGGTGGTGGGGGTGCGGCTGCGCCGGGCCCGGGGGT
>NZ_JBHUWH010000490.1:0-5580 GCF_042670125.1 Kitasatospora sp. NPDC057198
TGTGCTGGCCACCCTGCACCGGCACAAAACCGGACACCGGGCGGCGGGGGGCGGGGGGCCGGCGGCACACCCCACCGGCCGCCGCGGGGGGCCCGGCGCGCGCGGCCCCCGCCACCGCGACGGGCGCGCCTTCACGGCCGCCGTGCAGGTCGTCCCCGCCGCGGTCGCGGAGACGGTGACCGCCGCCGTGGCCCGCTCCCCCCGGCTCGGCGGCAGCGGCGTCCGGTGGCCGATCAGCCGGCTCCCGGCCGGGATCTGACCGGCCCCGCCCCGCGGGCGGCCCGTTCCGCCGTCCGCGGGCTCCACCCGTCCTCTCCGTCAGGTCCGTCCGGGCTCCTGCCGGAGCCCTCCGCCGAAGGGTCGCCATCCGTGTTCGACACCAGTTTCGCCTTCCCCGACGACCTGTTGAGACCGACGGCCGGTCCGGGCGGCCGGGTCGCCGTGATCGGAGCGGGCATCGCCGGGCTGGTGTGCGCGTACGAGTTGCAGCGGCGCGGCTTCGACGTGACGGTCCACGAACGCGGCCACCGCCCCGGCGGCCGGGTGCGCACCCACCGGTTCTGGGACGGCACCCACGCCGACCTCGGCGCGATGCGCATCCCCACCAACCACCACTGCGTGCTGCACTACGTGGCGCGCTTCCGCCTGGCGACCCGCACCTTCGTCAACTACAACCCGCAGGCCCTCTACCACCTGCGCGGCCGCCGGGTCCGGGTGCGGGAGGTCGCCTCGCTGTTCCCGGCCTTCGCGCTGGGGCCGGACGAGCGCCACGAGCCGTCCGCGCTGCTGGACCGGGTCCTCGGCCCGGTCTGGCGGTCCTTCAGCACCGAGCAGCAGCGCCGGGCCCTGGAGGGCCACTGGGACGACCCGGCGCTGGAGCGGGCCGCCTCGGTGTCGCTGTGGCAGTTCGTCCACGAGCACCTGTCCCAGGACGCCTGGGACCTGTTCGGCCACGCCAGCGGGCTCGCCCACTACGAGCAGTCCTCGCTGCTGGAGGTGCTGGTCGACTACTTCGGCCTGTTCCACCGCGGGCAGGTCGAGCTCTCCGACGGCTTCGACTCCCTCGCCCGCGCCTTCGTCCGCGCCCTGCGCCCCGGCACGCTGCGGCTGTCCAGCCGGATCGACGAACTCGCCCTGACCGGCGACGGCGTGCGGGTGCGCGGCCGGCGCATCGGCGGACGGTTCGACGAGCGCGCCGACTTCGCGGTGTGCTGCGTGCCCGCGCCCGCGCTCGACCAGATCACCCTCACCCCCGGCCTGCCCCACCCGCAGCGGCACGCCGTGCGCGGCATCAGCTACGCCAGCAGCGCCAAGGCCGTCCTGCACGTGACCCGCCGCCGCTGGGAGAGCCAGGACGGCATCCACGGCGGCGGCAGCTTCACCGACCTGCCCGTGCAGCAGGTCTGGTACCCGTCCGACAACGCGGTGCGCACCGACGGCGGCGTCAACGGCTCCGGCACGCCCCGCTGGGAGGCCCGCGACCCGCTGCGCTCGGCGCAGCCCGCGGCGCTGCTCGGCGCCTACCTGTGGGGGGCCAACGCCCGCCGGTTCGCCGCGCTGGAGCGGGCCGACCGGGACGCGCTGGTGCTGGAGTGCCTGGAGAAGCTGCACCCCGGCATCAGCGCGGACGTCGACGACATCGTCCACTGCAACTGGGACGTGCAGACCGGCATGGGCGGCGGGGCGTTCGCCCACCTCACGCCCGGCGAGCACGCCCGGTACCTGTCCGTGCTGGGCGCCCCGCACCCGGCCGGGCGGCCGCGGCTGTTCTTCGCGGGCGAGCACCTGTCCGGGGCGCACGCCTGGTGCCAGGGCGCGGTGCAGTCCGCGCTGCACGCCGTCCGTACCCTGCTCGACCACGCCGGGCAGGCCCGGGACGCGGCCCCGGCGGTCCTCCGGTGAGCGGCCCGGTGAGCGGCCCGGTGAGCGGCCGGGAGCCGCTCGGCCGCGCCGACCTGCTCGCCCCGCTGACGCCCGCGCCGGGCGCCGTCGAGCGGGTCGGGGTGGAGGTGGAGTGCGGCCTGCTCGACCGGGCGACCGGCGTCGGCGCCCGCTACTCGGGCCCGCGCGGGGCGCGGGCCGTGCTGGAGGCGGTGCTGCGGCGCTGGGGCGGCGAACCCGAGGACGACACCGGGCAGTTGACCGGCGTCCGGCTGCCCGACGGCAGCAGCGTCACCCTGGAGCACGGCGGGCAGGTCGAGTACTCCTCGACGCCCGCGCCCGGCGTCGGGAAGGCCGTGGACGAGGTGCGGGCGGCGCTGGAGCGGCTGGCCGACCTGGCGGACGGCTTCGGCCTGGCCGTCGTCCCTGGCGGCAACCTGCCCTTCGGGCGGCTGGCCGACGTGGAGTGGGTGCCGATGACCCGCGGCGCGGCCATGCGCCGGTACTTCGCCGGCCTCGGCCCGGCCGGGGAGCGGGCGCCGCACGTGATGGCGCTGTCGCTCTCCACCCAGGCCACCCTGGACTTCCTCGGCCCCGAGGACTTCACCCGCAAGCTGCGGATGCAGACCGCTGCCGCCCCGGTGGTCTCCGCGCTGCTGGTCAACTCCCCGCTGCTGGAAGGCCGTCCGTGCGGTGTGCTGTCCCACCGGTCCTGGGCGTGGCTGCGGACCGACCCGCTCCGCACGGGCCTGCTGCCGCCCGCACTGCACGCCGACGTGGGCGCCGGGGACGTCGTCGACTGGGCGCTGGGCGTCCCGCTGATCCACTACCGCACCGCCGACGGCCGCTACCGCCGCGCCCCCGGCGGCAGTTTCGCCGACCTGCTCCGGGACGGCCTGGACGACGGTGCCGGGCCCACCGCCGCGCACTGGGCCGCCCACCTCTCCCAGCTGTGGACCGACACCCGGGTGCGCCGCACCCTGGAGCTGCGCGGCGCCGACGGCCCGCCCGCGGCCCACCTCGGCGCGCTGCCCGCGCTGTGGACCGGCCTGACCTACCACCCCGAATCGCGGGAAGCCGCCTGGGAGTTGACGCGGGGGCACACTGCCGCCGAGCACCGCGCGGCCCGCGCCGAACTGCCCGCCCGCGGCCTGGACACCCGCCTCGGCGACACCCCCGTCCGCCCGCTGGCCGCCGAACTGCTCCGCCTGGCCCGCACCGGCCTGGAAGCCCGCGTCGCCGCCGGGCTGGAGCCCCCGCACGTCCCCGCCCTGCTCGACCCGCTGGACGAGATCGCCGCCACCGGCCGCACCTTCGCCCACCGGCACCTGGAGCGCTGGCACGGCGACCTGCGCACCGACCCGGCCCGCTACGTCGCCGCCCACCGGGTCTGACGCCCCCACGGCGGCGGGCGGCGCCGGGCGGCGCCCGGGGGGGGTGGAACGCGTCCGGGCGCGCGTCGTGCTCGGGGCGGCGCACGCCGGGCCGTGTCGCGCGCGCCCGGCATTCAGGTGAGTTCGGTGCGTCCGGGGTCGCGGAAGCCGTTGCGCCGACCGATTCCTTCGAGTACGACCCGTCGGAGCGAGGCCGCGGTCCAGCTCTCCCGCGCCTCCGCCCCGTCCACGAGAGGACAGCGCGACCGATGACAGACGAGATCGCCTACGCGAAGATCCACCCCGCGATCGGGGTGGCCCGCGTCGGCAACAGCACCGCAGCGGACGGCTGGTTCCACGGCCCCGAGACGCCCGCCCCCGAACCGGCACCGGTCGGCTTCTACAAGGACGCCGCCGGGGCGGTCAAGCGCCAGGCCGCCCGGTTCCGGATCTACGGCTACGACGCCCAGGGCCGCGTGGTGCGGGAGTTGAAGCCCTCCGAGGCCGGGGTGGAGGTCGAGTGGGCGGTGCACGTGGCCAACCGCAAGGCCGCCTGGTACAACTTCGACCTCGCCCTGGACATCCCCGACATGAAGGGCATGGCGTCCCGGCTCCGCAACGCCAAGCCCGACCACGCGGACCGCTCCCACCTGGTCATCGACCCCGGCCGCAAGACGCTCGCCCCCGGCAGCAAGGGGCCGGTGGAGTTCACCGGCGGCTCCTGCTTCGGCGTCCCCGTCCCGCTGGGCCGGATGCAGGCCGACGAGGAGGGCCGGCTGGTCGTCCTCGGCGGCGCCGGCACCTCCGCCTCCCCCGGCGGCGATCCGCTGCTCTCCTTCGGCAACAACGACGGCTGGTACGACGACACCTCCGACGGCCCGGTCACCGCCACGCTGAAGCTGAACGGCAGGGCCGTCGAGGTCAAGGGCGCCTGGGTGGTGGTCGGCCCGCCCAACTTCGCCCCGGACGTGAAGACCCCGCGCACCCTGTGGGACCTGCTGCACGACGTCTTCCGCCCCGAGCAGCCCGGCGGCGCGAGCGGGGAGGTGGTGTTCGAGCGGGACATCAGGCCGGTCCTGTACCGCTTCTGCGAACTCCAGTGGGTCAACAAGGGCTACGCCACCCACTACGGCTTCGGCGGCCCCGAGGACTTCATGGCCCCCGCGCTGTACGACCGGCTCTCCAGCAGGGCCGAGCGCAACCGGGAGCTGCGCCGCCAGGTCTACACCGCGATGCGCGACTACGAGCGCGACGGCGGCCTCTCCCCGCTGCCCTGGCCGTGGTTCTACGGCGACGGCATGGCGAGCAAGCCCAAGTCGCAGCTGCAGTACATGACGCTCTCCCCCACCCAGATCGCGCAGTTGGAGAAGTGGGCGGACGGGGAGTTCAGCACCGCCGCCGTCCCCGACTTCCCGGCCCGGCTGGAGGACGCGCCCGTCGCCGAGCAGCCCGGCCTGCTGGACCGCGCCGCCCTGGACTTCTGCCTCGCCGACGCCTTCCACCCCGGCTGCGAGGTCACCTGGCCGATCCGGCACACCACCATGTACCAGGAGCCGTTCCGGATCCTGCACCGCGCCGAGAACGACCCCGAGCCCGACTACGGCCAACAGCTGAGCGCCGAGCGGGCCCTGGGCGCCGACGGCCCGCTGCACGCCCAGCCGCCCGGCGGGCTGACCCGCTGGATGGCGATCCCCTGGCAGACCGACACCGCCAGCTGCCGCTCCGGCTACGAGTTCAAGGCCCTGCCCAAGGGCCGCTACGACCCGCACCTGCCGACCTTCTGGCCCGCCCGGGTGCCCAACCACGTGCTCACCGAGGAGGACTTCCGGATCGTCAACAAGGAAGGCGGCAGCGGGAGTTCGGAGGACGAGCGGCTGGACGCGTTCGCCCGCCGAGCCTCCTGGCTGCGCGGCCTGCGCGGCGAGTACAAGGAGCAGCTCGCCCAGGCGGCGAAGGAGTGGCACCACTTCGGCATCGTGGAGACCCGCCGCTACACGGTCGGCGACGGCAGGTTCCCCGCCACCGTCCGGGTCGAGTCGAAGCCGGGCTTCCCGCTGGACGGCGTCTCGCCCGACCGCAACCTGGTGACCGTGCACGTCCCGGAGGCCACCGCGCTGGACACCGCCGCCTACAGCGGCGTGCTCGGCGACGTCGCCGAGCGGACCGGCTACAGCGCCGAGGAGATCACGGTCGGCTACATCGACAAGCTCGACCCGTTCGGCGAGGAGTCCGCCAACGGCGGCGGCGCCCGCCCCGCGGACGGCGGCGCGTGAGCCCGGCCGCACCCGCCGGGACCCGCACCCCCCGCGTCGACGTGGTCGTGGCG
>NZ_JBHUWH010000491.1:0-5574 GCF_042670125.1 Kitasatospora sp. NPDC057198
GACAGCGTGGAAGGAGCCCGGCCGCCGGCGGTTCCGGGGCCGGCGGCCGGCGCCGGCGGTCGGTCAGCGCGGGCAGCCGCTCAGCGCAGGCAGCCGGTCAGCGCAGGTAGCCGGTCAGCGCCGCGGGCTTCAGTCCGGCCCGGTCGGCCGCGTCCAGGGTGCGCCGGAGGTCGGTCAGCAGGGTGTCGGTGAAGTGCAGGATGACGATGTCGCCGGCCTGCAGGGCGCCGTCGGGGTGCGAGGTGTTCGAGGCGCCCCAGCCGAAGTCCGCGTTGGCGGTGACCAGGTACGCCATGCCGCAGTTCGCGGCGGCCTGCTGGAGGTCGGCGTCCACCGCGAAGTACGGGGGGCGGAACAGGGTCGGGACGGTGCCGTAGCGGGCGGTGACGGCGTCCCGGGCGTCGCAGATCTCGGCCTGCTGCTCGGCGGGCGACAGCGCGGTCAGGTCCCGGTGCGAGACGCTGTGGTCCTCGATCGCCGAGCCGGGCACGGCGGTGGCCCGGGAGAAGTAGTCCGGCTCGAAGCCCTCCGGCATCGGCAGCGGGAACGCGGTGACCGGCACCTTCCGGTCGGCGAGCAGCTGCAGGACCGCCGGGTCGCGGGTCCAGCCGTCGTCGATGGTGATGAAGACGACCGGGTCGGCGGTCGGCACGCTGGTGGTGAGCGGCGCGGGCGCCGGGCTGTCGCCGGTCACCGAGACGTCGTCCACCGAGACCGGGCCCTGGCCGTACCAGCCGTGCGCGTACAGCTGCACCGAGGTGGTGGCCGGGCCGGTGGTGAAGGAGGTGCTCAGCCGCTGCCAGCCGCCGCCGGTGGACGCCGTCCAGGCCGGCGGGACGTCGTGGCCGGTGCCGCTCGCGCCCAGGAAGGCGTACGAGCCGCGCACCCACGCGCTGTAGGTGTAGGTGGTGTCCGGGCGCACCGCGAGGGTCTGGGTGCACCGGGCGGTGGAGTCGTCCGAGGCGGGGGTGAGGGCGAGGGCCGAACTCCCGGTGCGGGCGGCGGCGGTGACCGCGCCCTCGCCGGCCGCGCAGTGCCAGCCGGGGATCGAACCCCAGTCGGCCAGCGGCAGGGTGGGGATCTCGAAGCCGGGGTTGGTGGCCAGGTTCGGCGCGGGGGCCGGGGCCGGCGCGTCCGCGCGGGCGGCCGGCACGGTGGCGAGGGAGGCCAGCGCGGCGGTGGCGGCGAGGGCCGCGAGACGGCGGCGGGCGGAACCGATCACGTGTCAACTCCATTGTGGGGGACGGGCGGAGGAGTGACTCCCGGAGGGGGCGGGGGTCGGTGGGGGCCCTGCCGCACCAGGCCGGTGCACACAATGGACTGGACCAATCCCGGCGGTCAAGCGGAACGGCCCGACCGGCGGCGGAGATCGGTCAACCGGCGTAGAGCTCCTCGATGTCCTGCGCGTAGCGATCCACCACCGCCGCCCGGCGGATCTTCAGCGAGGGCGTCAACAGCCCCTCCTCCAGCGAGAACTCGCGCGGCAGCAGCCGGAACGCCCGGATCGACTCCGCCCGCGACACCGTGGTGTTCGCCGCCCCCACCGCCCGCTGCACCTCCTGGTGCAGCTCCGGATCGGTCAGCGCCTCCCACACGTCCAGCCGCGGCCGCCCGCGGGCCCGCAGCCAGTGCGCCAGCGCCACCCCGTCCAGGGTGATCAGCGCCGCCAGGTACGGCCGGTCGTCGCCCACCACGAGGCACTGGGCGATCAGCGGGTGCGCCCGCACCCGCTCCTCCAGCACCGCCGGGGCCAGGTTCTTGCCGCTGGAGGTGACGATCACCTCCTTCTTGCGGCCGGTCAGCGTCAGGTAGCCGTCCCCGTCCAGCTCGCCCAGGTCCCCCGTGGCCAGCCAGCCCCGGCACAGCGCCTCGTCCGAGCAGCGCGGGTGGTTCAGGTAGCCGGCGAACACCCCCGGCCCCTTCACCCACACCTCGCCGTCCTCCGCGATCGCCACCGTCGTGCCCGGCACCGGACGGCCCACCGTGCCGAACTTCGGCCGCCGCGGCGGGTTCGCGGTCGCCGCGGCCGAGGACTCGGTCAGCCCGTAGCCCTCGTACACCGTCATGCCCGCGCCCGCGAAGAACAGCGCCAGCTCCCGCCCCAGCGTCGACCCGCCCGACATCACCGCCCGCACCCGGCCGCCCAGCACCGCCCGGATCCGCTGGTACACCATCCGCTCGTACGCGGCGTGCCGCAGCCGCAGCGCCGGGGAGGGGCCGGGGCCCGCGCGGTGCGCCCGGCGCTCCCGGGCCGCCGCCCACTCCACCGCGACCTGCTCCGCCTGCTCGAACAGCTCCAGCCGTCCCGCCGCCTCGGCGGCCTCCCGGGCCCGGCGGTGGATCCGCTCGAAGACGTACGGCACCGCGTGCAGGAAGGTCGGCCCGAACGAGGCCAGCGCCGGCAGCAGGCTGTCCGCCGACACCTTCGGGTGGTGGCCGATCCGGATCCCGCCGCGCACCGCCGCGACCTGGGTGACCCGCCCGTACACGTGCGCCAGCGGCAGGAACAGCAGGGTGGCCGGCTGCCCGCCGCCGGGCTCGGCGAACACCTCCCCCCAGCCCGCCAGCACCGCGTCCGCCACCGAGGCGAAGTTGCCGTGGGTCAGCAGGCAGCCCTTGGGGCGGCCGGTGGTGCCCGAGGTGTAGATGACGCTCGCCGGCGAGTCCGGCGTCACCCCGAGCCGCTGACGGTGCACCAGGGCGTCCGGCACGCCCGCGCCGTCCGCGGCCAGCTGCGCCACGCAGCCCCGGTCCAGCTGCCAGATGCCGGTCAGCTCCGGCAGCGCGTCGCACACCGCGCCCACCGTCATCGCCTGGTCCTCGTCCTCCACCACGCAGGCCACCGCCGCGGTCTCCGCCAGGATCCAGCGCACCTGGTCCGGCGAGGCGGTCGGGTAGACCGGCACGGTGACCGCCCCGACCGACCAGAGCGCGTAGTCGAACAGCGTCCACTCCCAGCGGGTCGCCGACATCACCGCGACCCGGTCGCCGTAGCGCACCCCCCGGGTCAGCAGGCCCCGGGCCAGTGCCAGCACCTCGTCGCGGAACTGAACCGCCGTCACCGGCGCCCAGCCGCCGTCCACCGGCCGGGACAGCTGCACCAGCCGCGGATCCCGCTCCGCCCGGTCGAACACCGAGTCGGCCAGCCCACCGGTCGGCGCCGCGCCCGCCGCGGGGCTGCTGAACTCTCGCACGGTCCCCCCCGATCCCCGCCGCTCCCGCCCCGTGCCGGGCGTCGCACCCCGCTCCGGCACGCACGTTCCGGGCGGCACCGGCGAAGCTACCGGATCGGCGCGGCGCTGCCCAGAGTCACCGCCCGACGACGCCCCGCACCGGCCGCGGCTCCGCAGGTCGGGGCCATGACAGAACCCGGCCGGGAATTAAAGGACGATCCGGACAACAGCCGATCACGATGCACTTTCACCCTACGAACGGGTGGTCAGGAAGTAGTAGGCTCGCGGAACTCGTCCCCCGCCTTACCCGCCCCTGCCCGCACCCTCCCCTGCCCACGCGCACCCACCCGCGCCCGCCCACCGCGTCCCGGGGTCCCTCCCCCGAGGACCACTAAGGACCCGTATGCGCCTGCGCCGCAGCTCGATCCGCGCGAGGATCGTCGCGCTGCTCCTGGTGCCCATCGCGGCGCTCAGCGGCCTGTGGGTGTACGCCACGCTCGTCACCACCGGCGACGTCTGGGAACAACTCGACCTCAGCTCCACCTACACCGCCTTCGGCGACCCCGCCGACCGGTACGCCCACGACCTCCAGCAGGAGCGCACCGCCGCCGTCCTGCGGCTGGCCGCCCCCACCGACGCCGGCTACGCCGCCGCCTACGCCAAGGCCCGCGAGACGACCGACCGCGACCTCCGACTGCTGCGCTACCAGGGCGACAGCCACGACGCCGGCAAGCTCGACGCCGACCAGCGTGCCCGCTACCAGGACGTGCTGTCCGTCGCCGACCAGCTCGGCGCCATCCGCAGCCAGATCGGCCAGCAGAAGCAGAGCTGGGACGGCGCCCTGAAGGACTACAGCGACCTGATCACCCCGGTGTTCGCGTTCCGCTCCTCCTTCGTCGCCAAGCAGTCCGGCTCGCTGCCCCGCCAGGGCACCATCCTGGTCGAGCTCTCCCGGGCCGGCGAGTACCTCTCCCAGGAGACCGCCGCGATGCGCGCCCTGCGGGCCGGCACCGAGGCCGGCGCCAAGGACCCGCGCAAGCAGCAGGTCGCCCTGGACGCCATGAACGCCCAGCAGGCCCTGTTCCGGATCTACATCGCCGAACTGGACCCGGACGACCGCCAGACGTACAACGCGCTGCGCATGGAGCAGGACTGGAGCTGGCTCACCGCCGCCGAGAACGGCTTCGACAAGGCCGCCGACCGGGCCCTGGAGGTGCGCGGCGGACCGGTCGACTCCTGGGGCGAGACCGCCGACAAGGTCCTCGACGGCATCGACACCCTCAACTCCAAGCTGGCCGCCGACCTCGGCGACCGGGCCCGCGACAGCGCGATCGACGCGCTGGTCCGCGGCGGCACCGCCGGCCTGGTCGGCCTCACCGCCGTCGTCCTGTCCATCGTCATCTCCTACCGCACCGGCCGCCGCCTGGTGCGCGAACTCGTCGGCCTGCGCAACGCCGCCGCCGACCTGTCCGCCACCCGGCTGCCCTCGGTGATGCTCCGGCTGCGCCGCGGCGAGGCCGTCGACGTGCCCGCCGAAGTGCCCCAACTCGACTTCGGCGCGGGCGAGATCGGCCAGGTCGGCCGGGCCTTCAACGAAGTGCAGCGGGTCGCCGTCGAGGCCGCCGTCGAACAGGCCGAACTGCGCCGCGGCGTCTCCGCCGTCTTCGTCAACCTGGCCCGCCGCAGCCAGGTCCTGCTGCACCGCCAGCTCACCCTGCTCGACACCATGGAGCGCCGCACCGAGGACCCGCGCGAGCTCGAGGACCTGTTCCGGCTCGACCACCTCACCACCCGCATGCGCCGCCACGCCGAGGGCCTGATCATCCTCTCCGGCGGCTCGCCCGGCCGCGCCTGGCGCAAGCCGGTCCGGATGGTCGACGTGGTGCGCGCCGCCGTCGGCGAGGTCGAGGACTACGCCCGGGTGCAGGTGCGCCCCTTCCCCGGCACCGGCCTGCTCGGCTCCGCCGTCGCCGACGTCACCCACCTGATCGCCGAACTCGTCGAGAACGCCACCGTGTTCTCCCCGCCGCAGACCCACGTCACCGTCCAGGGCGAGGTGGTCGCGCACGGCTTCTGCCTGGAGATCGACGACCGCGGCCTCGGCCTGAGCGAACAGCACCTGGAGGAGATCAACCAACGCCTCGCCGTCGAGCAGGAGTTCGACCTCGCCGACACCGACCGGCTCGGCCTGTTCGTGGTCTCCCGGCTCGCCCGCCGGCACGGCATCCGGGTGCACCTGCGGCCCAGCCCCTACGGCGGCACCTCCGCCGTGGTGCTGATCCCGCGCGAACTGCTCGCCGAGACCGTCGAGAGCGCCCCCGACGCGCCCCGCCAGAGCGGCGAGGACACCGGCACCCACCGGCGGCCGCCCGCGCCCGCCGCCGCCGGCGCCGTCCGGGCC
>NZ_JBHUWH010000492.1:0-4910 GCF_042670125.1 Kitasatospora sp. NPDC057198
CAGCACGCTGGCGCCACGCGGAACTGTCTACCGCCTGCTTCCTCGCCTCCGCAATCACCAGCTCCACTTTCGTTGATTTTCATCGTCCGGTCGTTTTTTTGCGTTCACGTCGGTACGCTTCGGTCATGACGAAGAAGCTGGACGAGGTGGCCCGGTTCGCCGGAGTGAGCTCCGTGACGGTGAGCCGGGTGCTGCGCAACCGGCCGGGGGTGGCGCGGGAGACGCGGGAGGCGGTGCTGACCGCGCTGGACGTGATGGGGGTGGAGCGGCCCGCGGCGTTCCGGGCGGAACGGGCGCCGCTGGTGGGGCTGGTGGTGCCTGACCTGCAGAATCCGGTCTTCCCGGGGTTCTGCGAGGTGCTGGCGGGGGCGCTGAGCAAGCAGGGGCTGATGCCGGTGCTGTGCACCCGGACGGCGGACGGGGTCTCGGAGGCGAACTACATCGAGATGCTGCTGCGGCAGAACGTCGCCGGGATCGTGTTCGTGGGGGCCAGCTACGCGGACGCCGGGCCGGAGCAGGGGCGGGCGCTGCGGGAGCGCGGGGTGCCGGTGGTGCTGATCAACGCGGCGGACGGGCACCGGGGTTCGGCGCTGATCTCGGCCGACGACGCGGCCGCCGTCGAGCAGTCGCTGGCCCACCTGGAGGCGCTCGGGCACGAGCGGATCGGACTGCTGCTCGGCCCGGCCGGACACGTGCCGTCCGTGCGCAAACTGGACGCGTTCGCCCGCCACCTGCGCCGACGCGGGCGGGAGGGGGAGCTGGGCCGGCTGGTGGCGCACGCGATGTTCTCGATGGACGGCGGGGCGGCGGCCGTGCCCCGGCTGGTGGAGGCCGGGGTGAGCGCGGTGGTGTGCGCGAGCGACGCGCTGGCGCTGGGTGCGGTGCGGCGGCTGCGGCGGGAGGGGCTGGTGGTGCCGCGGGACGTGTCGGTGATCGGGTTCGACGACTCCCCGTACATGATCGCCACCGATCCGCCGCTCACCACGGTGCGCCAGCCGGTGGCCGCGATGGCCGCGGCGGCGGCGAAGGCCCTGGTGGACCAGATCGAGGGCCGCCGGGCCCAGTGGGAGGAGGTGCTGTTCGAGCCGGAACTGATCGTGCGCGGTTCGACCTGCGCGGCGCCCGCGCTGGTGGCCTCCCGGGGCTGGGGCGGTGGCGAAGCGGATTCGTGACGCAAGGATGTTGCGTCATCCCGTTGACTTCTTGCGTTCACGATGTCAGTGTTCGGGTCACCGAAGAGCGCCCGGTGACACCGGTCCGGGCCTCTCCTCCGTCACACCGTTTGCGTCCCGGACCGAGCTCCGTGCAAGCGGTTGCAGGATCCACGGAAGGTCCGAAACATCATGGGAAGCAACAGAATCCGCCGTGCCTCCGCCGTGGCGCTGGCCGCGGCCACCGCCTTCGCCGCGACCGCCTGCGGCAGCGGCGGCGGCAGCGGCTCGGGCGACACCGGGGGCGTGGTCACCATCTCCGTCAACGGCCTTCCCCCGGCCACCCAGACCGTGGACCGCAAGAACTTCGAGGACGACGTCAAGGCGTTCGAGGCCAGCCACCCGAACATCAGGATCGACGCCCACGAGGGCCTGATGGACCCGAAGACCTTCGCCGCGAAGCTGGCCGGCGGACAGCTGGAGGACGTCTACTACGTCTACTTCACCGACCCGGCCGGCCTGATCCAGCGCCACCAGGCCGCCGACATCACCCCGTACCTGAAGGACGTCCCCGCGCTCGCCGACGTCAAGCCCGGCCTGCAGGACGTCTTCAAGGGCAAGGACGGCAAGGTCTACGGCCTGCCCACCGGCAACTACTCGATGGGCCTGGTCTACAACCGCGAACTGTTCACCAAGGCCGGCCTCGACCCGGACAAGCCGCCGACCGACTGGGACGGGGTCCGCACCGCCGCGCAGAAGATCACCGCGCTCGGCGACGGCACCGTCGGCTACGCCGACTTCTCCAAGAACAACCAGGGCGGCTGGCACCTGACCTCGTGGATCTACTCGCTGGGCGGCGACGTCGCCACCCGGGACGACTCCGGCAAGTGGAAGGCCGCCGTCGACTCCGACGCGGCGCACAAGGCGCTGCAGTACCTGCACGACATGCGGTGGACCGACGACAGCATGGGCAGCCGCCAACTGCTGGAGATCCCCGACGTCCAGAAGATGATGGGCGCGGGCAAGCTCGGCATGTACCTCGCCGGCCCCGACAACATCCCCACCATCGTCAAGCAGTTCGAGCGCAAGTACGACGAGTACGGCCTGGCCGCGATGCCCGGCACCGCGACCCTCGGCGGCGGCGACGGCTTCATGTTCAACCCCAAGGACACCCCGGCGAAGATCAAGGCCGGCCTGGCCTGGGTCCAGTGGAAGTACCTCGACCCGGAGCACGAGGAGACGGCGACCAAGAAGTCGGCCGGCTCCGACATCCCGATCGGCCTGCCCCAGCCCGACCTGCTGGACGGCAAGAACGGCGACGCCGTCCGGGCGATCCACGCCAAGTACGCGAACGTGCCGCAGAAGAACTACCAGCCGTTCGTGGACCGTTCCGCGGAGGTCGAGGTCAAGGTCGAGCCGCCGAACGCGCAGCAGATCTACACCGTGCTGGACGGCGTGATGCAGGCCGTGCTGACCAAGCAGGACGCCGACCTCGACGGCCTGCTGAAGGACGCGCAGAAGAAGGTCGACAGCATCCTCGCCACCGCGCTGTGAGCCCGCGGGCGCGGCCGGCCGCCGGCCCCGCCGCGCCCGCCCCTCCGCCGCGCCCGTCCCTCCGCCGCGCCCGCTCCTCCGGCCCCGCCGGATCCCCCGCTCCCGCCCGAGCCGAAAGCCACCCGTCATGAAGGTCGACACCGTCGGCGCCCCGCGCCGCACCCGGCGGCCCGCCGCCGACCCCGCACCGCCCCCGTCCTCCTCCTCCCCGCGCCGGGCGGGACTGCGCCGCCGCATCGCCGACAACCTCGTCGGGTACCTGTTCCTCGCCGCCGGCATCCTCGCCTTCGCGCTGTTCTCCTGGTACCCGATCGTCCGCGGCTTCCTGCTCAGCTTCCAGCAGGTCAACTTCGCCGGACCCGCCGACTGGGTCGGCCTGGACAACTTCCACCGCCTGTTCGCCGACCCGCTGTTCCTCACCGCCTGGCGCAACACCCTGTGGTTCACCGCGCTGGCCCTGGTGTTCGGCTTCGCCGCGCCGTTCGTCACCGCCGTCGTGCTCAACGAACTGCGCCACGGCCGCGCCTACCTGCGGATGACCGTCTACCTGCCGGTGATGCTGCCGCCGATCGTCACCGTCCTGCTGTGGCGCTGGTTCTACGACCCGGGCCCGGGGCTGTTCAACCACGCGCTGGGAATCCTGCACCTGCCCCCGCAGCAGTGGCTGGAGTCGGAGAACCTGTCGATGCTGTCGCTCGTCCTGGTCTCCACCTGGGCCAACATGGGCACCACCACGCTGATCTACCTCGCCGCCCTCCAGGGCGTGCCCGGCGAACTGTACGAGGCCGCGCAGCTCGACGGCGCCTCGATCCGGCAGCGGCTGTGGCACGTGACGATCCCGCAGATGCGCTTCATCCTGCTGATCACCCTGCTGCTCCAGGTCATCGGCACCATGCAGGTGTTCATCGAACCCTTCGTGCTGACCGGCGGCGGCCCGAACGACGCCACCGTCACCGTCCTGCTGCTGCTCTACCGCTACGCCTTCGTCTACAACGACTTCGGCCTGGCCAGCGCCATGAGCACCGTCCTGTTCGTCGTCCTCGGCGCCTTCGCCGGCCTCTACCTGCGCCTGACCCGCTCCAAGGGCTGAGAGGAACCCGCCATGGCCACCGCCGAATCCGCCGCCCGCACCCTCGTCGCCCCCGCCGAACTCGACCGGCCGCTCGGGCGCCTGCTCTACCGCACCGTGCTGGGCACCGTCCTGGTCACCTTCACCGCCGCGTTCGTCTTCCCGCTGTACTGGCTGGTCTCCGGCGCGCTGAAGTCCTCCGCCGAACTCGCCGACCCGAACCCGACGCTGCTCCCGCAGAGCTTCCACCCCGAGAGCTACCGCCAGGCGTGGAGCAGCACCGGACTGGGCCACTACTTCCTCAACACCCTGCTGCTGGCCGCCGGCGCGCTGCTGTTCCAGCTGGTGGTGGACGTCTGCGCGGCGTACGCGCTGTCCAAACTGCGGCCGGTGCTGGGCAACGTCGTGCTCGGGATGATGCTGGCCACCCTGATGCTGCCGGTCTCCGCGCTGCTGGTGCCCACCTACCTGACGGTGGTGGACATCCCGCTGATCCACGTCAACCTGATCAACACGCCGTTCGCGATCTGGCTGCCCGCCTGCGCCAACGCCTTCAACATCTTCGTGCTGAAGCGGTTCTTCGACCAGATCCCGGAGGAGCTGATCGACGCCGCCCGGATCGACGGCGCCGGGCCGGTGCGGATCCTGCTGCACGTGGTGCTGCCGCTGGCCCGGCCCGTCCTGGCCGTGGTGTCCATCTTCGCCGTGGTCGGGGTCTGGAAGGACTTCCTGTGGCCGATGCTGACGCTGCCCGACCCCAAGGGCCAGCCGATCACCGTCGCCCTCAACGCCCTCGCCAACGACATGCCCGCCAACCAGCTGCTGGCCGGAATGGCGATGGCCGCCGTCCCGCTGCTGGTGGTCTTCCTGCTGTTCCAGCGGCACATCATGGCGGGCCTGACCGCCGGCAGCCTCAAGGGCTGACAGCCCCGACAGGCGGACGAGTCGACGGACCGCCGGCTCGCGCCCCCCGCCGTCCCCGGTGCGGACCTCCCGGGGACGGCCGCCCCCACCCACCCCGGGCCCGGCCCACCCCCCCCCCCCCCCCCCCCCCGCCCCCCCCCCCCCCCCCCCCCCCCCCCCCCCCCCCCCCCCCCCCCCCCGCCCCCCCCCCCCCACCCCCCCCCCCCCCGTAC
>NZ_JBHUWH010000492.1:4916-5573 GCF_042670125.1 Kitasatospora sp. NPDC057198
CCGCGTCCCCGGGTGGGTCCCTCCGGGGGCGGGCCGCCCCCCCCGCCCCGGCGCCGGCCGACGCAGCCGCTCGACCGGGCCGGCGCCGCCGCGCCACCCCCCACCCCACCCCCACCCACCGGGAGCCGTCGCGCCCCGGTCACCTTCGGGAGCCCACGTGTACCCTGCACCCGGCACCACCCGTACCGCCCGTACCAACCGCTCCACCAGGCCCACCGCCCTCGCCGCGGCCACCGCGCTCCTCGCCGGCCTCACCCTGTGGACGCTCGCCCCCGGCACCGCCCGGGCCGCCTCCGTCGTGCTGGAGGCCGAGTCCGCCGCCCTCACCGGCGGCGCCGCCCCCGCCGCCGACCACAGCGGCTACACCGGCACCGGCTTCGTCGGCGGCTTCACCGACGGCAACCGGGGCACCGCGAAGACCTCCTTCACCGTGCGGGCCGACACCGCCGGAACCGCCACCCTCGCGATCCGGTACGCCAACGGCACCGGCTCCGCCAAGACACTGACCCTGCTGGTCAACGGCGCCTCCGCCGGGCAGGTCACCCTCCCGGCCACCGCGAACTGGGACAGCTGGGCCACCGTCCAGCAGAGCGTCACCCTCAACTCCGGTGCCAACACCGTCGCGCTGAAGTTCAGCACCGCCGACAGCGGCAACGC
>NZ_JBHUWH010000493.1:0-5547 GCF_042670125.1 Kitasatospora sp. NPDC057198
GTCGACGACCACGGCGAGCAGCGGCCGGCCGGGCTTGGTGCGGGCCGCGACCAGGGCGACCGGCCCGGCGGGCAGGCCCGCGCCGTCCAGCCCGTGCCCGGCCAGCACGCCCCGCCACTCCTCGGCGTCCAGCAGGGTGGTGTCGGTGCCGGTGGCGTCGCCCAGGGTGTGGTGGGCGATGACGTCGAGCAGCACCGGCGGGGCCTGGAGCAGCCGCACCGCCGGGCCGTCCGGCAGGTCCTGGTCGTGGTGCGCCAGGTGCAGGGCGTCGCGGTCCGGCCCGAGGGCGATCGCGGTGGCGCGGGCCGCGCCGAGCCGGACCGCGCCGAGCGCCGCCGAGGTGACCAGGGCGTCGGTGTCGGTCGCGCCGTACAGGTCGAGCGTGCTGCGGTGCAGGGCCGCGACCCGGGCGGCCAGCCGCTCGGCGCGCCGGCGGGCCCGGGTGTAGCGCAGCACGGCGGTGACGGTGGCCTGGAGCTCCGCCGGGTCGATCGGCTCGGTCAGGTAGGCGTCCGCGCCCCGGTGCAGGCCCTGGGTGCGGTCGCTGGCCTCGATCGCGGTCGCGGAGATGTGGACCACCGGCAGTGCGGCGGTGCGCGGCTCCTCCTTGATCCGCTCGCACACCTCGAAGCCGGTCATGTCGGGCAGGCTGATGTCCACCACGGCGAGCTCGGGCAGCTCGGCGGCGGACGAGCGCTCCAGCAGCGCGAGGGCCTGGGCGCCGTCGACCGCCTCGACGACGGTGTGCCCGGAGCGGCGCAGCCAGCTGCCGACGACGTACCGGGTGGCGTCGTTGTCGTCGAGCACCAGGACGGTGGCCGGCCCGGCGTCGGAGCCTGTCATGACCCCTCCTCGGGGGACGGCGGCCGCCGTGCGGCGGCGGGGCGGGGGGCGGACAGGGCGGCGGCGATCCGGCCGCCGCTCAGACCGGACTTGGGCAGCACGGCGCGGGCGTGCGACAGCCGGGCCCGGTCGGCGGCGGTCAGCGAGGCGGAGGTGAGGATGACCACCGGGATCCGCCGCAGCGCGGCGTCCGCCCGCAGCTCGGCGAGGACCCGGTAGCCGTCCACGTCCCCCAGGTGCAGGTCGAGGACGATCCCGTCCGGCCGGGTCTCCCGGACGGCGGCCAGCGCGGACGCGCCGTCGTGGACCTCCTCCACCCGCTCGGCGATCTCGTGCAGCAGCGGGCGCAGCACGTCCCGGAAGACCGGGTCGTCGTCGACCGCGACCAGCACGCCCCGCCGGGCGCCGACCGGCGGGGCCGGGCGGGCGGGCAGCCGGACGGTCAGCGCGGTGCCCCGCCCGGGGGCGCTGTCCAGGCGCAGCGTGCCGCCGAGGATCTCGGTCAGCCGGCGGGCGTACGGCAGGCCCAGGCCGGTGCCCCGGCGGCCCCGCTGGTGCGCGCCCTTCACCTGGTAGAACTCCTCGAAGACCCGCTCGTGCTGGTCGGCGGGGATGCCCACGCCGGTGTCGGTGACGGTCAGCACCAGGCACGGGCCGCCGTCCCCGGCCCCCTCGATCCGGGCGGTCAGCTCCACCGACCCGTGCTCGGTGAACTTCAGCGCGTTGGACAGCAGGTTGCGCAGGATCCGCACCAGCATCGTCTCGTCGCCGATCAGCGGCTCCGGCAGCTCAGGCGCCGGGCCGATCCGCAGCTCGACGCCGGGGCGGGCCAGGCCGCGCAGGGTGCCGTCCAGGTGGGCGAGGACGGCCCGCAGGTCCAGCGGCGCCCACAGCGGGTCGAGGGTGCCGGACTCCGCCTTCGCGACGTCCAGCAGCTCGTCCACCAGCGCCAGCAGGGTCCGGCCGGAGTCCGCGATCAGCGACAGCTGCCGGCAGCGCTCCTCCGGCGGGGCGCCGGTGTCGGCGCGCAGCAGCTCGGCCAGGCCCACCACCGCGTTGACGGGGGTGCGCAGCTCGTGGCTGACGTTCGCCCAGAACCGGCTCTTGGCCTCGCTGGCCTCGCGCAACTGCCGTGACTTCTCGTCGAGTTCGGCGTACAGCGCGACCACGCCCCGGTTGGTCTCCTCCAGCTCCTCCGACAGCTCCGAGTACAGCGCCAGCACGCCCTGGTTGGTCTCCTCCAGCTCGCTGTTCAGCCGGCGCAACTCCTCGCGCTGGGCGCGGGTGTGCTCCAGCGCGGCGATCAGGTCGCGGGTCTGCGCCCGGGAGTCCTCCAGCGCGCTGGGGCCGGTGTGCGCCTCCAGCAGGCGGCGGGCCTGCTCGACCAGCTCCGGCGCCGGCTCGGGGCCGGAGCCGTGGCCGAGCCGCTGCTCGATCCGCACCAGGCCGTCCCCGCCGCCGTGCTCGTGGTGGGTGGACAGCAGCCGGGCGGACGCCTCCAGCGCCTCGGCGGGCAGCCGGTGGCCGCCCCGCCACGCCAGGGTCACCCGCAGCGCGGCCGGCCGGCCCGGCAGCAGCTCGAACCCGGCGCTGAGCCGGTCCGCGCCGAGCAGGCCGCGGCCCAGCTCGCTCAGCGCGGTGGCCAGCCGCACGGCGTCCTGCCCGTCCGCGCCGAGCAGGTCGGCGACGGCGCGGGCACTGCGGCGCAGCGCGAAGGTGTCCTGGACGGTGACCACGGCGGTGGTGCCCAGGCGCACGGCCGGGCCGTCGGGCCCGGGTTCGGTCGGCGCGTTCACCAGGCACCCTTCGCGACCACCACGCCGGCGTCGTCCCGGCGCACCCCCGCCTCGCGCAGCAGCAGGGCGGCGGCGGTGACGGGCAGGTGGGAGAACAGGCCGGGCATGTCGGCGGCCCGCCAGCGGTCGGTCAGCCCGTCCGAGTGCAGGACGACCGCGCTGCCGGGCGGCAGCTCCTGCCGGACGGGGTGCGGCGCGGGCAGCTGGTGGCCGACGATGCCGGGGGAGGAGGGCAGCGAGCGCCGGTGCCCGGTGACGGTGTCCACCACGAAGGCGCTGACGTTGCCGACCCCGCAGAACGTCAGCCGGGCCGCGGCGGGCTCGACCAGGGCGACCGCGACCGCCCCGCCGCGCCCGGCCTGCAGCACCCGGTGCAGGTCGGTCAGCACCTCCTCGGGCCGGTGCGCGGGGCCGCGGTGGAAGGCGGCGACGGCGTCCGAGGCGGCCCGCGCGGCCAGCGGGCCGTGGCCCAGGCCGTCGCAGAACATCAGCAGGAAGGCGCCGGCCGTGCTCTCGGGGCCCGGCCCGGGGACGGAGCGGGTCCGGGGCGCCCGGTTGGTCAGCACCGACCAGTCCAGCGGGGTCCCCGCCGCCCGGGGGGCGTCCGGGGCGGGGCCCGGCGGCCGCCCGGCCGGGCGCACCGCCCAGGCGTCGCCGCACAGCTCCTGCCCGCTCATCGGCCGGGTCAGCCCGGCGACGGTCGGCTCGCCCGCCGCGGCGGCCGCCCGGCCGGCCGGGGTGCGGTTCCAGAACCGGGCGGTCAGCACGGTGCCCCGGCCGGGCAGCGAGTGCAGGTCGAAGGCGTCGGCGAGGCGCGCGACCGCGCCCAGGCCGATGCCCAGGGTCGGGCCGGAGGAGTAGCCGTCGGCGAGCGCGGCGGGCACGTCCGCCATCCCCGGCCCGCTGTCGACGGTGAGGAACTCCAGCGCCGCCTCGGTGTCGGTGCGCACCACGCGCAGCACCATCGCCCCGTCCACGGCGTGCCGGCGCAGGTTGGTGGCGGCCTCGCTGACGGCCAGCGCCACCTCGCCGACCCGTTCGGGCAGCAGGCCGATCCGGTGGGCGAGCTGCCGGGCCGTGCCGCGGGCGGCGGCGGGCAGCGAATCGGAGTGCCGGAACCACACGGTGTCCTCGCACTCGGTCAGGGCGGGGGACGCCGGGCCCGTCCGGTGGGGGGACGCCGGGCCCGTTCGGCCGGGGGTCACCTGGCCCACTTGGTCACCGACACCTTCGTCCCGGCGCCGGGCTCGCTGCGCAGCTCGAACTCGTCCACCAGCCGGCGGGCCCCGCTCAGGCCCAGGCCCAGGCCGCCGCCGGAGGTCCAGCCGTCGGTCAGCGCGAGGTCCAGGTCGGCGATGCCGGGGCCGCTGTCCTCGAACACGGCGTGCACGCCCACCCGGGCGCCGCTGCGCACGGCGGAGCAGCGCATCAGGCCGCCGCCGCCGTACACCAGCGTGTTGCGGGCGAGCTCGCTGGCCGCGGTGACCAGCTTCGTCTGGTCGACCAGCGACAGCCCGCACTGCTGGGCGTACGTCCGGACGGTCTGCCGGGCCCGCACCACGTCGTCGTTGGAGCCGATCGGCACGCTCTGCTCGTCCTCGACCGCCCGTGGCCCGGTCACGGGCGGCCCGTACGCGCGGTACGGTCCCGTTCCAGCAGGGCCAGGCCCTTCTCCAGGGTGAGCGCGGTGCGCACCCCGCCCAGCGAGAGGCCCAGCTCGACCAGGGTGATCGCCACCGCCGGCCGCATGCCGACGACCACGGTCTCGGCGTCCAGCATGCGCGAGATCGCGGCGGTGTTGGCCAGCATCCGGCCGACGAAGGAGTCGACGATCTCCAGGGCCGTGATGTCGATGACCACGCCGGTCGCGCCGGTGGCGACGATCCGCTCGGCCAGGTCGTCCTGGAGGTCCAGCACGATCTGGTCCTCCAGGTCGACCTGGATGGACACCAGCAGGACCTGGCCGAGCTTCAGCACGGGGACGCGGTCGCTCACCGGGTGCCGCCCGCAGGGGCCTGGGCACCGCTGAGCTGCAGGACGTGGCGCAGCGCGTCCTGCAGGGTGGCCTTGGTGACGATGTCGCCGAACTGCACGCCCAGCGCGACCAGGGTCTGCGCGATCTGCGGCCGGATGCCCGAGATGGTGCACTCCGCGCCCATCAGCCGGGCCGCGACCACCGTCTTCAGCAGGTGCTGGGCGACCTCGGTGTCCACGGCCGGCACGCCGGTGATGTCGATGATCGCGTGCTCGGACTCGGTGTCCACCAGGCTCTGCAGCAGCTTCTCCATCACCACCTGGGTGCGCGCCGAGTCCAGCGTGCCGACCAGCGGCACCGCGACCACGCCCTCCCACAACTTGACCACCGGCGTGGACAGTTCGAGCAACTGCTCGGCCTGGGCACTGATGATCTCCTCCCGGGTGCGGGCGTACGCCTCGATGGTGAACAGGCCCAGCGCGTCCAGCAGCCTGGTCAGCTGGAGGTAGGCCGTGATGTCCTCCGCGGTGCTGTCCGTGGTCGGCTCCAGCACGTCCTTGCAGGCGAAGACGCTCACGGCGGTCTCGCTCGGCGTGAAGCCGTGCCGGGCCCTGGACCGGGACAGCTCCACCAGCAGGGCCCGCACCTCCGAGTACGCCTCGCCCTGCCAGTCCAGGCCCTCCTTGCCCAGCGCATGCAACAGGGCCTGGTACAGCTCCGACAGCTCACGCTCCAGCTCGGCCCGGCTGATCCGGCCACCGAGGGACGCCGCCACGGCCGCCACCCACTGCTCCTGCACCGCATCGTCCCGGGTCAGCAGCTCCACGAGCCGTTCCGACGCACGCTCCACCGCCATCAGGCGCTCTCCTCGCTCATCAGGCCCCCGTGGTCGGGGGACCCAGGCCGTCGCACGACGGCGCGGCGGCCCGGACC
>NZ_JBHUWH010000494.1:0-5545 GCF_042670125.1 Kitasatospora sp. NPDC057198
CGCCGCCGTCGGGCGGGCCCGCGCTGCTGGCCGTCGGCGCGGGGATCGCCGGGGCCGCCGCCGTCGTCACGCTCGACGACCTGGTCGAGCTCTTCGCGCCCGCCGGGACGCCGGCCGCGGGCACCGCAAACGCCGAACACCGGGAGATCTGATGGACGCCTGGAACGCCCTCACGGGCCTGCTGGCCGTACTGTGCCTGTTCAACCTGGTCCTCACCTACGGGGTGGTCCGACGGCTGCGCGCCCTGTCCCGGGCCGGCGCGGACAGCCCCGCGACGGTCTCCGGCCGGGTCGACGAGTTCGCCGTCACCGCCGTCGACGGGACCGCGGTCGGCCGCGCCGACCTGGCGCCCGGCACCGTCCTCGGCTTCTTCTCCCCGGGCTGCCCGCCGTGCGCCGCGCTGCTGCCGCGCTTCGTCGGGGCGGTGCGCACCGCCGGGCTGCCGGCCGCCGCCGTGCTCGCCGTGGTGATGCCCGGCGAGGACCCGGCGGAGGCCCGGAAGTACGCGCGGGAACTGGCGGGGGTCGCCACCGTCGTGGTCGGCGAGCAGGCCCGCGCGGTGTCGGCCGCCTGCGGGGTGCAGGGCTTCCCGGCGGTGTGCGTGATCGGCGCGGACGGCCGGATCCGCGAGGCGGACGGCGACCTGTCGGCGCTCGGCCGCCGCCCGGCGGGCGTCGCGTGAACCGTCCGGGCCGTCCGGGCCGTTCAGGCCGCCGGGGCCGTCCGGAGGGTGCTGCCGGGCGCGGTCCGGGCCGTCCGGGCCGGGTGGCGGCGCTGCGGGCCGTGGCCCGGTTGGCGGTGCGGGCGGCGCCCGGGCCGCTGGCCGGGGTGGTGCTGGCGGCCGTGGTGGAGGCGGCGCTGCCGGTGCTGGCCGCCTGGTTGACCAAGGCGGTGCTGGACGCCCTCGCGACCCCCGGCACGGGTTCCGGGGCGGTGTCGACCCGGGCCGTCGGGCTGGCCGGGGTCGGGGTGGCGGCCTCGGTGCTGCCGCAGGTGTCGCAGCTGTGGCGGGCCGAACTCGGCCGCCGGGTCGGCCTGTTGGCGCAGGACGGGCTGTACGCCGCGGTGAACGGCCTGGTCGGGCTGGGGCGTTTCGAGGACCCGGCGGCGCTGGACCGGCTCCGGCTGGCCCAGCAGTGCGGGCAGGACACCCCGCCGCAGATCGTCGCCAGCGCCGTCGGCCTGGCCCGGACGGCCGCCACCATGGCGGCGTTCTCGGTGTCGCTGGTACTGCTGAACCCGTGGCTGGCGCTGGCCGTCCTGCTCTCCGCGGTGCCCGCGCTGCTCACCGAGGTCCGGCTCGCCCGAGCCCGGGTGGGCACGGCGCTGACGGTCAGTCCGCTGGAGCGGCGCGAGTCGTTCTACGGGTTCCTGCTGGGCAGCGTGCAGACCGCCAAGGAGATCCGGCTGTTCGGGATCGGCGACCACCTGCGGGCCTCGATGCGCCGCGACCGCGCCGCCATCAACGCCACCCACCGCCGGCTGGACCGGCGGGCCGCGCTCGCCCAGACCGGCCCCGCGCTGGCGGCGGCCGCGGCCGGGGCCGGCGGGCTGGTCTGGGCCGTGCAGGCCGTGGCCGCCGGGCGGCTCACCGTCGGGGACGTCGCGCTGCTGCTCTCCGGGGTCGCCGCGGTGCAGAGCGGCCTGGCCGGTGTCGCGGTCACGGTGGCCGTCACCCACCAGCACCTGGAGCTGTTCGGCCACTACCTGGAGGTGACCACCCGGGGGCCCGACCTGCCGGTCCGCCGGGAGCCCCTGGCGGCGGGCGGCTTGGAGCACGGCATCGAGCTGCGCGACGTCTGGTTCCGCTACTCCGACCAGCACGACTGGGTGCTGCGCGGGGTGGACCTGACCATCCCGGCGGGCAGCGCGGTGGCGCTGGTCGGCGACAACGGCGCGGGCAAGAGCACCCTGGTCAAACTGCTCTGCCGGTTCTACGACCCGGTGCGCGGCTCGATCCACTGGGACGGCACCGACCTCCGCGACCTCGCCCCGGAGGAGCTGCGCCGCCGGACGGGCGGGATCTTCCAGGACTTCATGCGCTACGACCTGTCGGCGGCCGAGAACATCGGCCTAGGCGACGTGGCGCACCTGGCCGACCGGGACCGGATCCGCGCCGCGGCGGCCCGGACCGGCGTCGACGGCACCCTCGCCGCGCTGCCCCGCGGCTACGACACCCTGCTGTCGCGCACCTTCGCCGACGACGGGGCGGCCGGCCTGGACGGCGTCGAACTGTCCGGCGGCCAGTGGCAGCGGGTCGGCCTGGCCCGCGGACTGCTGCGCCGGGACGCCGACCTGCTGATCCTCGACGAGCCGAGCTCCGGCCTCGACCCCGAGGCCGAGTACGAGGTCCACCGGCTCCTGCTCTCGCACCGCGAACGGCGCACCAGCCTGCTCGTCTCGCACCGCCTGAGCGCGGTGCGCGGCGCCGACCGGATCGTGGTGCTGCGCGGCGGCCGGGTGGAGGAGGAGGGCGGCCACGAGGAGCTGATCGCCCGGGGCGGCCGGTACGCCGCCCTGTTCCGCCGCCAGGCGGAGGGGTACGCGGACGCCCCGGCGGTGGCGCCGTGATCCCGGCGGCGCCGGTGGCGCTGCTGCTGGGCGCCGTCGCGGTGCCGGTCGGCGCCGTCGCGGTGCTGCTGCGCCGGGTGCGGCGGGGCTCGGTGGTGGTCACCGTGGACGGGTCCAGCATGGTGCCCGCCCTGCGGGACGGCGACGTGGTGCTGGTGCGCCGCTGCGGGGCCGCCGGGCTGCTGCCCGGCCGGCTCGTCGTGGTGGAGTGCCCCGTGCCGCCGGCGGCCCGGCCGAACTGGTCCTGGCCGGACGCCGACGAGCCGCCCGAGCGGCGCCGCTGGATGGTCAAACGCCTGGCCGCGCTCCCCGGGCAGCCCTGGCCGCCGTCCTGCACCGGCCGTGGCGGCACCGTCCCGGACGGTGCGGTCGCGGTGCTCGGCGACAATCCGGCGGCCAGCACCGACTCCCGGCAGATGGGCGCGGTCCCGGTGGACCGGGTGCTCGGCGTGGTCGTGCGACGCCTCGCACCCGCCGGGCCGGTCGCCGGACCGGTCACCGAGCCTGCCGTCGGGCCGGTCGCCGAGCCTGCCGTCGGGCCTGCCGTCGGGCCGGTCACCGAGCCTGCCGTCGGGCCTGCCGTCGGGCCGCCTGCGCCTGCCACCGGTCCGTCCGCGTGACGGGGCGTCATCTCGCAAGAAGTTTCAGCAAGATGACGAAAGAGTATTGCGGATTCGTCGCCGCACGTTGCATGGTTCAACCCGACCGGATCGCAGGTGTGCGTCCGACGGGGGTTGGAGGTTGCGTGGAGGCTGCGTTTCGCATGCTCGGACGGGTGGGCCCGGGCGGGACGGCCCGGGGAGCGGCGACGGGGATCGGCGGCAAGGCCCGCACCCTGCTGGTGACCCTCCTGCTCCAGGCGAACCGCACGGTCACCGTCGACCGGCTGGTCGAAGCCCTCTGGGACGGTGAGCCGCCCGCCTCCGCCGTCGCCAACGTCCGCACCCACGCCAGCGCGCTGCGCCGCCACCTGCCCGAGGGCGCCGCCCTGCTGGGCGGGGGCGGCGGCTACCTGCTGGAGGTCGCCGCCGAACGCTGCGACCACCTGGTGTTCCTGCACCGGGCCGCCGACGGACGGGCCGCCCTGGCCGACGACGACAGCGCCCGCGCCGCCGAACAGCTCACCTCCGCGCTCGCCCTCTGGGACGGCGACCGGGCCGCCGTCGGAGTGCCCCGGCACGGCCCGCTGGCCGGCTGGCTCGGCCACCTCGAGGAGGAGCGGATGCGCGCCGTGGAGGACCTGGCCGGCGCCTACCTGCACCTCGGTGAGCCCCGGGCCGCCCTGCGGGACGTCAACGCCCTGCTCGCCGTCTCCCCGCTGCGCGACCGGAGTTGGGCCCTGCGGATGCGCGCCCACCACGCCCTCGGCGAACGCGGCAGCCTCGCCGACGACTACCGGACAGTCGTCCTGGTGCACCGCAGCGAACTGGGCGTGCACCCCGACCGGCAGCTCAGACGGCTCTTCGAGGAACTCGTCGCGAGCTGACCTCGCCGACGGCTCCCGCCCACCACCGGAAGGACCACCCACGTGCCGCGCCGCCCGGCCCGCACCCCGCGCCCCAGCACCCCGGCCACCCTGCGCGGCACCGCCCACCACCTGCTGCCGCTCACCGCCGCCGCCCTCGCCGTCCTGCTCTCCGCCCTCGCGGTCGCCACCCTGTGCACCGTCTCCGACCGCGCCGTCGTCGACGGCATGCGCGGCCAGCTCGCCGACGATCCGCGCACCGCCGTCGCCGTCCGCGCCGACTACCGCGCCGACGGCTACCGGAGCGCCGACCGGGCCGTGCGCGCCGCCCTCGCCCGCACCCTGGCCGGAACCGCCTCCCGCACCGACACCGCGCTCCGCGCCGCCGCCCCGATGACCACCACCCGCCCCGCCGGCGCCCCCCTGCCCTCCGGAACCGCCCTGCTCCCGCTCGCCGTCACCGACACCCGGCGGTACGCGGTCCTCACGGACGGCAGCTGGCCGGAGACGGACGCCGGGCCGGACGGACGGACGGACGACGGGCCGGCCGGCCGGACGAACGACGGGCCGGACGCGGCCGCGGGCACCGGAAGCGGCGCCCCGGCAGCCGGTTCGACGCCGGCCGCGCCCGTGCCGGCCGTCCTCCCGCAGGAGGCGGTCCGCAGGCTGGGCCTGCGCCCCGGTGACACGCTGCTGCTCACCACGCCGGCCAACCGCACGCTCGTGCTGCGGGTCACCGGCTCGTACCGGCCCGCCCCTGGCACCGACGCGTACTGGCGCAGCCTCGGCGAGGGCGGCGCCCCCGTCGCGGAGCAGGCGGCGCTGCTCCCCCCGGCGGTGTTCGTCCGGACGCCCGCGTTGACCGAGCGGGCGGTGGCGGTGTGGACGGCGCTGCCCGAGCCGGCGGCGCTGCGGCCCGCCGCCGCCGCCGCGCTGCACGGGCGGGTGGCGGCGCTGGCCGGGGGCGACCCGGTCCGTTCGGTGTACCGGCAGGCGGCTCCGGCGCTGGCGGGCACGACCGTGCGCACCGACCTGCCGCAGGCGCTGGCGGACACCGCGCTGCCGATGCTCGCCGCCCGTTCCTCGCTGTACGTGCCGGTGACCCTGCTGACCGCCCTGGCCGCCCTCACCCTGCTGCTGACGACCCGCCGGCTCACCGAGCACCGCCGCGGGGAGCAGGGCCTGCGGTTGGCCCGCGGGGCCGGCCCGTGGCGGCTGCTCGCCGAGGTGGCCGCCGAGTGGGCGCTCGTGGTGCTCCCGGCCGCGGTGGCCGGCCTGCTGCTCGCCCGGTTCGCCGCCCGGGCGCTGACCGGCCGGGCCGACCTCGGCCTGCTGCCGCCCGCCGGGGCGTTCGCCGCCGTCGGGCTGGTCCTGCTGGTGCACGCCGTCGGCACGCTCGCCCCGGCGGTGCGGCTGGCCGCGGCCGGTGGCCGCGACGGCGTCGTGCGCCGGCGTTCGCCGCGCCGGGCGGCCGCCCAGCGCACCGGCGCCGACCTCGCGCTGCTGGTG
>NZ_JBHUWH010000495.1:0-5543 GCF_042670125.1 Kitasatospora sp. NPDC057198
GTACAACTGCAGCTCCTGGGCGGGCGAGAGGTGCTGGCCCACGCCGAAGTCCGGGGATTCCTTGATCAGCGACTTGTCGTACGGGACGCGCAGCTCGTCGCCCGCGAACTCGCTGGTGGTCAGCGGGACGAAGGCGTCCCGGCCGAAGATCCCCGTGCGGACGGCCGCCCACTCCGGTTCGCCGGTGGCGTCGTCCAGGTACACCTCGTCGACCGTGCCGATCTTGTCACCGTTCCGGTCGACCGCCTTGTGCCCGATCAGGTCGCGCGGATCGATATCGGTCTGCACGCTGTCCTCCAGTCCTGCCGCTCCTCAGGGATGTCCGGGAGGCGACCGGAGGAGCGTGCCGGGCCGCCACTTCACACCAAACGGCACGTAACGGACGGCGGCACTCCGGATGCCGCCGTCCGGGGCAGATCACAGGGCCGCACCGGTGATCGGAAGGGCCCGCGCTGGTAACCTCGGAGGCGACCGCCGAGCCCGCTCGGGAGAGTCCCGGCCCCGCCGAACAGGGGGCAGCGGGACGCCGAAGGAGCAACCCCTCCCCGGAATCTCTCAGGCATCCGTACCGAGCGAGAACAGGTCACTCTGGAAAGCAGGGCAGGACCGTCGGCACCGGAGCCGGCCGCCCCCGCCCTCGCCGACGGTGCAAACCGTGCGGGCCCCGGCCCGGACGCGTGAAGCTCTCAGGTACCGATGACAGAGGGGGAGGCTGACGGGTTCGCCCGCCCGCCCGGCTTCCACGGCAGTCGGTCGGCGTGCGTACCACCGCCGGTCCGCGACCAGGAGGCCCGACCCCCATGAACGCCCAGCCGACGCTCAGCGACCTTGAGCAGGCCAGCCCCTTCGAGCACCGCCACATCGGCCCCGACAGCGACGCCCAGCAGAAGATGCTGGCCCAGGTCGGCTACGCCTCCCTGGACGAGCTGTCCGACGCCGCCGTCCCCGACGCCATCCGCAGCCTCACCGCGCTCGGCCTGCCCGCCGGCCGCAGCGAGGCCCAGGTGCTCGCCGAACTGCGCGAGCTGGCCGGCCGCAACCAGGTCCTCACCTCGATGATCGGCCTCGGCTACTACGGCACCTTCACCCCGCCGGTCATCCTGCGCAACGTGCTGGAGAACCCGGCCTGGTACACCGCCTACACCCCGTACCAGCCGGAGATCTCGCAGGGCCGCCTGGAGGCGCTGCTCAACTTCCAGACCGCGGTCGCCGACCTGACCGGCCTGGACACCTCCGGCTCCTCGCTGCTCGACGAGGGCACCGCCGCCGCCGAGGCGATGTCCCTGGCCCGGCGCGTCACCAAGGTCAAGGGCGGCGTCTTCCTGGTCGACGCCGACACCCTGCCGCAGACCGTCGCCGTGATCGAGACCCGCGCCGAACCGACCGGCGTCGAGGTCGTCGTCGCCGACCTGTCCGACGGCATCCCCGCCGAGATCGCCGAGCGCGGCGTCTTCGGCGTGCTGCTCCAGTACCCCGGCGCGTCCGGCGCGGTGCGCGAGATCAAGCCCGTCATCGACCGGGCGCACGAGCTCGGCGCGGTCGTCGCGGTCGCCGCCGACCTGCTCGCCCTCACCCTGCTGCGCTCGCCCGGCGAGCTCGGCGCCGACATCGCCTGCGGCACCTCGCAGCGCTTCGGCGTCCCGATGGGCTTCGGCGGCCCGCACGCCGGCTACCTGGCCGTCCGCGCCGCGTACGCCCGCAACCTGCCCGGCCGCCTGGTCGGCGTCTCCGTCGACGCCGACGGCAACCGCGCCTACCGGCTCGCCCTGCAGACCCGCGAGCAGCACATCCGCCGAGAGAAGGCCACCTCCAACATCTGCACCGCGCAGGTGCTGCTCGCCGTGATGGCCTCCATGTACGCCGTCTACCACGGCCCCGACGGCCTCGCCGACATCGCCCGCCGCACCCACCGCTACGCCGCCGCGCTCGCCGCCGGCCTGCGCGCGGGCGGCGTCGAACTCGCCCACGACGCCTTCTTCGACACCGTCACGGCCGTCGTCCCGGGCCGGGCCGACCAGGTCGTCGCCGCGGCGCTGGCCGGCGGCGTCAACGTGTTCCGGGTCGACGGCGACCGGGTCTCGGTCTCCTGCGACGAGACCACCACCCGCGAGCACCTGGCGGCCGTGCTCGCCGCGTTCGGGGTCGAGGGCGCCGAGATCGCCGAGGACGCCGACGCGCTGCCCGCCGCCCTGCTGCGCGAGGACGAGTACCTCACCCACCCGGTCTTCCACAGCCACCGCTCCGAGACCGCCATGCTGCGCTACCTGCGCCGGCTCTCCGACCGCGACTACGCGCTCGACCGCGGCATGATCCCGCTGGGCTCCTGCACCATGAAGCTCAACGCGACCACCGAGATGGAGCCGATCACCTGGCCCGAGTTCGGGCAGCTGCACCCGTTCGCGCCGGTCGACCAGGCCGAGGGCTACCTGACGCTGATCCGCGGGCTGGAGCAGCAGCTGGTCGAGGTCACCGGCTACGACGCGGTGTCCATCCAGCCGAACGCCGGTTCGCAGGGCGAGCTGGCCGGTCTGCTGGCGGTGCGGGCCTACCACCGGGCCAACGGGGACACCCAGCGCGACGTCTGCCTGATCCCCTCCTCCGCGCACGGCACCAACGCGGCCTCGGCGGCGATGGCCGGCATGCGGGTCGTCGTGGTCAAGACCCTGACCGACGGCGACGTGGACGTCGAGGACCTGAAGGCGAAGATCGCCCAGCACGGCGAGCAGCTGGCCGTCCTGATGGTCACCTACCCGTCCACCCACGGCGTGTTCGAGACCGAGATCACCCGGATCTGCGAACTCGTCCACGAGGCCGGCGGCCAGGTGTACGTCGACGGCGCCAACCTCAACGCGCTGGTCGGCCTCGCCAAGCCCGGCAAGTTCGGGGCGGACGTCTCGCACCTCAACCTGCACAAGACCTTCTGCATCCCGCACGGCGGCGGCGGCCCCGGCGTCGGCCCGGTCGCGGTCCGCGAGCACCTCGCGCCGTACCTGCCCAACCACCCGCTGCAGGCCGAGGCCGGGCCCGCGACCGGCGTCGGGCCGATCTCGGCCGCGCCCTGGGGCTCGGCGGCGATCCTGCCGATCTCCTGGTCGTACGTCCGGCTGATGGGCGGCGAGGGGCTCAAGCGCGCCACCCAGGTGGCCGTGCTCAACGCCAACTACATCGCCAAGCGGCTCGCCCCGCACTACCCCGTGCTCTACACCGGCCCCGGCGGGCTGGTCGCGCACGAGTGCATCATCGACCTGCGGCCGCTCAGCAAGGAGACCGGCGTCAGCGTCGACGACATCGCCAAGCGGCTCATCGACTACGGCTTCCACGCGCCGACCATGTCGTTCCCGGTCGCCGGGACGCTGATGATCGAGCCGACCGAGTCCGAGGACCTGCACGAGATCGACCGCTTCTGCGAGGCGATGATCGCGATCCGCGGCGAGATCGAGAAGGTCGGCGCGGGCGAGTGGGCCGCCGACGACAACCCGCTGCGCAACGCCCCGCACACCGCGGCCATGCTGGCCGGCGAGTGGGCGCACCCGTACACCCGCGAGGAGGCGGTCTTCCCGGCGGGCGTGAACCCGGCGGACAAGTACTGGCCGGCGGTGCGACGCATCGACGGCGCGTACGGGGACCGGAACCTGGTGTGCTCGTGCCCGCCGCTGGACGAGTACGACGCGTAACGCGTGACGCGGAGCCGCCCGGTCGAGGGAATTCCCTTGGTCGGGCGGCTTCTGCGTGTGGCCTTCCGCTGCGCGCAGTTCCCCGCGCCCCTGGCGGGGCGGGGAGGAGGCGCCTTCGGCGAGGGGGAGGGAGAGGGGGCGCCTTCGGCGAAGGGAGGGGGCGGGGAACGGCGAAGCCGCCCGGTGGGGGCGGCTTCGGGGGGCGGTGCGGGGTGGGTCAGGAGTAGACGGGGCCGGTGAACTTCTCGCCGGGGCCGGAGCCGGGGGCGTCGGGGACGAGGGAGGCTTCGCGGAAGGCGAGTTGGAGGGAGCGGAGGCCGTCGCGGAGGGGGGCGGCGTGGAAGTTGGAGATCTCGGGGGCTCCGGCGGTGACCAGGCCGGCCAGGGCGGTGATGAGCTTGCGGGCCTCGTCGAGGTCCTTGTCGGCCTCGCCGTTCTCGGCCAGGCCGCACTTGACGGCGGCGGCGCTCATCAGGTGGACGGCGACGGTGGTGATCACCTCGACGGCGGGGACCTCGGCGATGTCGCGGGTCAGGTCGTCGAAGCCGAGGGCCTGCTCGGACTCGGACTCGTGCGCGTGGTCGGGCTGGCTGGTCAAGGTGTCACTCCGAGGGGACTGGTGCGAAAGCGCGGTACGGAAGGAGCGTACAAGGCGGGTGCGGAGGGGTCGGAATACCGGTCGGGCCGGAAACGCTGGTATGATTCGAGACTGACCGGCCAGGGGACCCTTCAGGTTGCCCGGCCAGCAAGTGGAGGCTCCACTCAGGAGGCCCGAGAGGGCAACCGCGACAGTCTCCCACCCGCGCGGCCGAAGGGCCGACGGGTCCGGTCCGCGATGAGCGCCCGCGAGGGACTGTTCGTCAGCAGTGGTGCCCGCGAGGGCGCCCCGGAACGTGTGGAGCCCCGCCTGTACCGTGCGGGGCTTTTTTCGTGCGCTCGGTGCCCTCGACGGGCAGCGGAGCATGAATGAAGCCCCGCCCAGTGGTCGAAACCACTACGTGCGACCGCCGCCCGACGGCCGCATCGGAAAAGGTGCAACCGAGGAGGCCCCATCAGCACCGAGCCCCGCATCAACGACCGGATTCGCGTCCCCGAGGTGCGACTCGTCGGTCCCAGCGGCGAGCAGGTCGGCATCGTCCCGCTCGCGAAGGCGCTGGAGCTTGCCCAGGAGTACGACCTGGACCTGGTCGAGGTCGCCGCCACGGCGCGCCCGCCGGTGTGCAAGCTCATGGACTACGGCAAGTTCAAGTACGAGTCGGCCATGAAGGCCCGTGAGGCGCGCAAGAACCAGGCGCACACGGTCATCAAGGAGATGAAGCTCCGGCCGAAGATCGACCCGCACGACTATGACACCAAGAAGGGTCACGTCGTCCGGTTCCTCAAGCAGGGCGACAAGGTCAAGATCACGATCATGTTCCGCGGTCGTGAGCAGTCCCGCCCCGAGCTGGGCTTCCGACTGCTGCAGCGGCTCGCGGACGACGTCCAGGACCTGGGCTTCGTCGAGTCGGCCCCGAAGCAGGACGGCCGAAACATGATCATGGTTCTCGGCCCGCACAAGAAGAAGACCGAGGCCATGGCCGAGGCCCGCGCCGCCGCCGACGCCCGCAAGGCGGAGCGGCAGGGTCGCGGACCGGTCGCGGACCAGGCGGACGACGCCGAGGGCGAGGTGGCGGAGGTCGAGGAGACCGAGGCCGTCGAGGCCGCGGACGACGACGCCGAGGCCGCCGAGGTCGAGCAGCCCGCCGAGGCGTCCCAGGACGTCTGAGCCTTCGGGTTCAGGTGACCGGGCGCCGAGGCACCCGGTTCCGGGGCGTCCCGCCCTGGAGACGAGATCCATCCAGTTCCGGCCCGCGCCGCACGGTGCGGGCC
>NZ_JBHUWH010000496.1:0-5542 GCF_042670125.1 Kitasatospora sp. NPDC057198
CAGTGACACCGGGCGGCCCGCAGCGGCCGCCCGCCCGGCGCGCCGCAGCCGCGGCCGCACCCGACCCGCGCGGCACCCCCGGTCCGGACCGGCGCCGCGCGGCACCCGAGCACCTTGGGAGTCCCGCATGATCGGCCTCGTCCTGGCCGCCGGCGCCGGCCGCCGGCTCCGCCCGTACACCGACACCCTGCCCAAGGCGCTGGTGCCGGTGGACGGTGAGCGGACGGTGCTCGACCTGACGCTGGGGAACTTCGCCGAGGTCGGGCTGCGGGAGGCCGCGATCGTGGTCGGCTACCGCAAGGAGGCGGTGCACGAGCGCAGGGCGGAGCTGGAGCGGAAGTACGGCGTGAAGCTCACCCTGGTCGAGAACGACAGGGCCGAGGAGTGGAACAACGCCTACTCGCTGTGGTGCGCCCGCGAGCTGTTCGCCGAGGGCCTGCTGCTCGCCAACGGCGACACCGTGCACCCCGCCTCGGTGCAGCGCACCATGCTGGACGGCAACGACCTCCGGATCAAGGAGGGCCGGGCCCCCGGCATCCTGCTCGCGCTGGACACCGTGAAGAAGCTCGCCGACGAGGAGATGAAGGTCGTCGTCGACCCCGAGCTGGGCGTGCGCCGGATCACCAAGCTGATGGACCCGCTGGAGGCCACCGGCGAGTACATCGGCGTCACCGTGATCAACCCGTCCGCCGCCGACGCCCTCGCCGACGCGCTGAAGGCCGTCTACGAGCGCGACCCGCAGCTGTACTACGAGGACGGCTACCAGGAGATGGTCGACCGCGGCCTGACCGTCGACGTGCAGCCGATCGGTGAGGTGTCCTGGGTCGAGGTCGACAACCACGAGGACCTCGCCAAGGCCCGGGAGATCGCGTGCCAGTACTGACCCGGCTGGTGCCCTCGCCGGTCTTCGTGGAGATCCGCGCGGGCGCCCTGGAATCCCTCGGCGGCATCCTCGCCGACCAGCGGCTGTCGACCGGCGGCCGGATCGCGGTGGCGATCAGCGGCGGCTCCGGCGCGCTGCTGCGCGAACGCCTGGAGCCCGCGCTGCCCGGCGCCGACTGGTACCGGGTCGCCGACGGCACCCTGGACAGCGCGGTGCGGCTGGCCGAGGAGATCCGCCGCGGCCACTACGACGCCCTGGTCGGCCTCGGCGGCGGCAAGATCATCGACGTGGCGAAGTACGCCGCGGCGCGGGTCGGCCTGCCCGTGGTCGCGGTCGCCACCAACCTCGCCCACGACGGCCTCTGCTCCCCGGTCTCCACCCTCGACAACGACGCCGGCCGCGGCTCCTACGGGGTGCCCAGCCCGATCGGCATCGTCGTCGACCTGGACGTGATCGCCAAGGCCCCGAAGCAGTTCGTGGCGGCCGGGATCGGCGACGCGGTCTCCAACATCTCCGCCTGCGCGGACTGGGAGCTCTCGCACGCGGTGACCGGCGAACCCGTCGACGGGCTGGCCGTCGCGATGGCCCGCTCGGCGGGCGAGAACCTGCTCCGGCACCCGGGCACCCTGGACGACCCGGACCTGCTGACCACGCTCGCGGAAGCCCTGGTACTGTCCGGCATCGCGATGAACATCGCGGGCAGCACCCGGCCCAGCTCGGGGGCCTGCCACGAGATCTCGCACGCCCTGGTCGAGCTGCACCCCAAACGGCCCGGCCAGCACGGTGAGCAGGTCGGCCTCGGCGCCGCCTTCGCCTGCCACCTGCGGGGCGAGCGGGAGCTGTCCGGGCTGATCGTGGAGCGCCTGCGCTTCCACGGTCTGCCGGTGAGCGCCGATCAGCTCGGCTTCACCGACGCGGAGTTCACCGAAGCCGTGCACTACGCTCCGAACACCAGACCGGGGCGCTTCACCATCCTCGAACACCTCGACCTCTCCGCCACAGACATCAGGGACGCGTACGCCGACTATGTCCAAGCCGTCAACAGCTGAACGCCCGCCGGTCGACCTCACCCGGCGCCCGTCGATCGAGGAACTGCGGGCGGTGATCCACCCCGAGGGGATGCTGCAGCGCCGCAGTGCCGAGCACTGGGCCGGCCGCCTCTACATGCGGCGGATCTCGCTGCGGATCACCCGGGTCCTGTCGACCGTCACGGTGATCACGCCCAACGGCCTGACGTACCTGATGATGCTCACCGGCATCCTGGCCGGCGCGGCCCTGGTGGTGCCCGGCCTGACGGGCGCGGTCCTCGGTGCCGTGCTGATCCAGGTCTACCTGCTGCTGGACTGCGTGGACGGCGAGGTGGCCCGCTGGCGCCGGCAGACCTCGCTCACCGGCGTCTACCTGGACCGGGTCGGCCACTACATGTCCGAGGCCGCGCTGCTGACCGGCCTGGGCCTGCGCGCCGCCGACCTGTTCCACCGCGAGGGCGCGCACTCCGCCTGGCAGTGGGCCTTCCTGGGCACGCTGGCCGCGCTCGGCGCGATCCTGATCAAGTCCGAGACCGACCTGGTCGACGTGGCCCGTGCCCGCTCCGGGATGACCGCCGTCGAGGACAGCGCCTCGGTGCCGCGCTCGAACACGGTGGCCAGGGCCCGCCGGGCCGCCTCGCTGCTCAAGTTCCACCGCCTGGTCGGCGCGGTCGAGGCGTCGCTGTTCATCCTGGCCGCCGGCATCGCCGACGCGGTCCGCGGCGACCTGTTCTTCACCCGGCTCGCCGTCGTGGTGCTGGCCGCGATCGCGATGCTGCAGACCGTCCTGCACCTGCTGTCCATCGTGCTGTCCAGCAGGCTGCGATGAGCGACGGCTTCCGCCTCGGCGCGGTCATCATCACCATGGGCAACCGGCCCGCGGAGCTGAACGCCCTGATCGAGTCGGTCCGCGCCCAGCAGGGCCCGCCGGTGGAGCTCGCGGTGGTCGGCAACGGCGCCCCGCTGCCCCCGCTGCCCGCGGGGGTGCGCACCGCCGAGCTGCCGGAGAACCTCGGCATCCCGGGCGGCCGCAACGTCGGCATCGAGCTGTTCGGCCCGGACGGCCGGGACGTCGACGCGGTGCTCTTCCTGGACGACGACGGCCTGCTGCCGCACACCGACTCGGCGCGGCTGCTGCGCGAGGCGTTCACCGCGGACCCTTCCCTGGGCATCGTCTCGTTCCGGATCGCTGACCCGGAGACCGGCACCACCCAGCGCCGGCACGTGCCCCGGCTGCGCGCCAGCGACCCGATGCACGGCTCCCGGGTCACCACCTTCCTGGGCGGCGCCAGCGCGGTGCGCAGCGCGGTGTTCCCGCAGGCCGGGCAGCTGCCCGCGGAGTTCTTCTACGCGCACGAGGAGACCGACCTGGCCTGGCGCGCGCTGGACGCCGGCTGGTCGATCGACTACCGCCCGGACGTGGTGCTGCACCACCCGGCGACCTCCCCGGCCCGGCACGCGGCCTACTTCCACAACGTGGCCCGCAACCGGGTCTGGCTGGCCCGGCGGAACCTCCCGGTCCTCCTGGTCCCCCTCTACCTGGGAACCTGGTTCCTGCTGACCGTGCTCCGGCGCCCCTCCAAGGAGGGGCTGCGGGCCTGGCTCGGCGGCTTCCGGGCCGGCTGGAGCGAGCCCTGCGGCCCGCGTCGACCCATGCGATGGCGTACGGTCTGGCGACTGACCAGACTAGGCCGACCTCCGATCATCTGATTGGATCAGTGCTCGATCGCCCGGTCGGTGAGCAGCACCGGCCGAACCCCCGTGATCCAGTGGATCCCCCTCGGCGCAGGCCGGCGGACCCCCGCCGACCGGCCGCCCCGATTGATCCCGCGTGAAGGACGAATGTGTCGACAGTGAGTGAACCCGTCAGCCCCTCGGCCCCCAGGGGTGCGGACGCGGGCCTGACCCCGAAACAGCTTGCGGACAAGTACGGCCTGTCGGTGAGCGGTGCCCGGCCGGGTCTGTTCGCGTACACCAAGCAGCTCTGGGCGCGACGCCACTTCATCTGGGCCTTCGCCACCGCCCGCCTGGTGGCCCAGTACACCGACGCCAAGCTCGGCCAGCTCTGGCAGGTGGTGACCCCGCTGCTCAACTGCGGCGTGTTCTACCTGGTCTTCGGCGTCATCCTGCGGAGCAAGGAAGGCTTCCCGGAGGGCACCTACATCGCCTGGCTGTGCATCGGCGTCTTCATCTTCCAGTTCACCCAGAACGCGGTGCAGTCCGGCACCCGGGCGATCTCCGACAACCTCGGCCTGATCCGGGCGCTGCACTTCCCGCGCGCCAGCCTGCCGATCGCCTTCACCGTGATCCAGCTGCAGCAGCTGCTGATCTCGATGGTGGTGCTGGTGGTGACCGTGCTGGCGGCCGGCATCACCCCGGGCCCGACCTGGCTGCTGATCGTCCCGGCGCTGCTGCTGCAGACGCTGTTCAACACCGGCGTCTCGCTGGTCTTCGCCCGGATCGGCGCCAAGACCAGCGACATCTCCCAGCTCATCCCGTTCGTGATGCGGGCGTGGATGTTCCTGTCCGGCGTGATGTTCAGCATCCAGGACCGGGTCAGCTCCTGGCCGCGCGTGATCCAGGTGCTCTGCGACGTCAACCCGGCGTCGGTCTACATGAACCTGCTCCGGCACGCCTTCGCCCCCGTCATCTACAACCCGCACCAGCCGGTGCACCAGTCGTTGCCCCCGCACCAGTGGACGTACGGCATCGCCTGGGGCGTCGGGCTGTTCGTCATCGGATTCGTCTTCTTCTGGAAGGCCGAGGAGGAGTACGGCCGTGGCTGACACCGACCTGACCAAGACCTACGTCCGGGACGCCGACATGACGCGCGAGCCCACCGTGGTCGTCGACGACGTGCACATCGTCTACCGGGTGCACGGCGCGGGCTCCGGCAAGGGCAGCGCCACCTCGGCGCTGAGCCGCATCCTCACCCGCAAGCGCGCCGCCGGCGTCCGCGAGGTGCACGCCGTGCGGGGCATCAGCTTCACCGCGTACAAGGGCGAGGCGATCGGCCTGATCGGCTCCAACGGCTCCGGCAAGTCGACCATGCTGGCCGCCATCGCGGGCCTGCTGCCGACCGAGCGGGGCGGCATCTACACCAACGGCCAGCCCTCGCTGCTGGGCGTCAACGCGGCCCTGATGAACGAGCTGACCGGTGAGCGCAACGTGGTGCTCGGCTGCCTGGCGATGGGCATGGGCCCCGCCCAGGTGCGCGCCCGCTACCAGGACATCGTCGACTTCTCGGGCATCAACGAGAAGGGCGACTTCATCTCGCTGCCGATGCGCACGTACTCCTCCGGCATGGGCGCCCGCCTGCGATTCTCCATCGCGGCGGCCAAGACCCACGACGTGCTGCTGATCGACGAGGCCCTCGCCACCGGCGACCAGGGCTTCCAGCAGCGCTCCAAGGCCCGGATCAACGAGCTGCGGCAGCAGGCCGGCACGGTCTTCCTGGTCAGCCACGACAACAACGCGATCCGCGAGGTCTGCGAGCGCACCATCTGGATCGAGCACGGCGAGCTGATCATGGACGGGCAGACCGACGAGGTGGTCCGCCGCTACGAGAAGGGCGAGCGCCCCTGAGCGGGGGCGGGTCGCACGGCGCAGGGCCGGTGCGCGGGGAGCGGGG
>NZ_JBHUWH010000497.1:0-5530 GCF_042670125.1 Kitasatospora sp. NPDC057198
AGGACGTGCACCTCGTGGCCCTCGACCAGCCAGAGCAGCTCCTCCCACGACATGTCGAAGGAGAACGACACCGTGTGCGCGATCCGCAGCCGACGGCTGCCCGCCTCCGCCACCACCGGGTCGAAGATCGCCTCCCGGTGGTTCAACTGCATGTTCGTCAGGCCGCGGTAGGGCGTCACCACGCCCTTCGGCCGACCGGTCGAACCCGAGGTGAAGATCACGTACGCGGCGGCGTCCGGCCGGTAGGGCACCCGGTAGGGCTCGGCGGGGAAGGCGGCGAGTTCGGCCCGCACGGCGGGGTCGTCGAGCAGGACGGTGCCGGGGTGGGCGGGCAGCAGGGCGGCGGTGGCGGAGTCGGTGACCAGGAGGACGGGGGCGGTGTCCTCCACCATGAACGCCAACCGCTCGGCCGGGTAGTCGAGTTCGAGCGGCAGGTACGCAGCACCGGCTCGCAGCACGGCGAACAGCGCCGCCACCATGTCCAGCGAACGCGGCAACCCCAACGCCACCACCGACTCCGGACCGGCACCACGCGACACGAACAACCGCGCCAACCGGTCCACCCGAGCGTCCAGTTCGGCATACGACCACGCCTGCGCACCGAACACCAGCGCCGTCTCCCCCGGCACCAGCACCGCCCGCTCCGCCAACAGCTCCGCCACCGACGCCGACGGCAACTCCCGCCCCGTCGACGCCCACCCACCCAACAACGCCCGCTCACCGGACGTCAGCACGTCCAGGCTGCGGACGGGGCGGTCGGGGTCGGCGGTGAGCTGGTCGAGCAGCAGGACCAGGCGCTGGGCGTGCTGTTCGACCTCGGTGCGGTCGAAGACGTCGGGGCGGTACTTCCACTCGAAGCCGAGCGCCTCGCCGGGGTTGGTGATGAAGACCAGCGGGAAGTGCGCGGCGTCGACGTCCTCGACCTCGCGGATGCCGAGGCGTTCGCGCAGGTCGGCGCGGGTGGCGGCGTCGGCGGGGGTGTTGCGGAGCACCTGGAGGGTGTCGAAGAGGCGGCCGAGGCCGGTGCCGCGCTGGATGGTGCCGAGGCCGGTCTGGTGGTGCGGCAGCAGGGCGGCCTGTTCGGCCTGGTGGCGGGCGAGGAAGGCGGCGACGCTCTCGCCGCCGTCCAGGGCGGCGCGGACGGGGACGGTGTTGAGGAACATGCCGATGGTGGCGTCGATGCCGGGCAGTTCGGCGGGGCGGCCGGAGACGGTGGCGCCGAACACCACGTCCTGCCGGTTGGTCAGTCCGGCGAGCAGCAGCGCCCAGGCGCCGGACAGCACGGTGTTCAGGGTGAGCCCGTGGGTGCGGGTGAACTCGCCCAGGCGGGTGGTGAGTTCGGTGCTCAGCCGGGCGGTGACGGAGTGCGGGAGCAGCCCGGCGCGCTCGCGGGCCTGCGGGGCGAGCAGGGTGGGCCCGTCCAGTCCGGCCAGGGCTTCGCGCCAGGCCGTGGCGCCCCGCTCGGTGTCGCGGGCGGCCAGCCAGCGCAGGAACTCCCGGTAGGGCAGGCCGGGTTCGGGGACGGGCAGGCCCGCGCAGCGGCTCAGCAGCTCCTGGAGGAACAGGCCGGAGGACCAGCCGTCCCACAGCAGGGCGTGGTTGGTGACCAGGATCCGCTGGCCGCCGCCGGGGGCGAGCACCGAGACCAGGCGCAGCAGTGGCGGCGCGGCCGGGTCGAACCGGGTGCCGGCCTCCTGCGCCTTCAACTCCTCGAGCCGGGCGGCGAATTGCGCGTCGTCGAGGTCGGACAGGTCGGTCTCGGTGAGCGGGATGTCGACGGCGCGCGGCACGAACTGGACGGGCCGTTCGGGGCCGGTCTGCAGGAAGCCGGCCCGCAGGTTGGGGTGGGCGTCCAGGACGGCGGCGACGGCGGCGCGCAGGGTGGGCAGCGGAACGCGGCGGTCCAGGGTGATGACGTCGCGGGCGGTGTAGACGTCGACCGCGCCGTCGTCGTAGTCGGCCTCGAACAGCAAGCCCTCCTGGAGCGGGGAGACCGGCCAGACCTCCTCGATCTCCAGGTGCGGGACGGCGGCCCGGACGGCGGCGCGTTCGGCCGCGGTGGCGGCGGGGAGTTCGGGCAGCGGGGGCAGCGCGGTGGCGGCCTCCCGGGTGTCGGCGAGGGCGGCGAGGGCGGCGGGGGTGCGGTGTTCGAAGACGTCGCGGGGGCTGAGCGCGAGGCCCTCGGCGCGGGCGGCGCCGACCAGCCGGATGGAGGAGATGGAGTCGCCGCCGAGCCGGAAGAAGTCGTCCTCGGCGCCCGTCCCGGCGTCCTCGGGCAGGCCGAGCACCTCGGCGTACAGCGCGCACAGCAGGCGTTCGGTGGCGGTCTCGGCGGCGCGCGAGCCGGTCGCGCCCGCGTAGTCGAGGGCGCCGTCGGGGAGGGCGGCCCGGTCGAGCTTGCCGTTGACGGTCAGCGGGAGGGCGTCGAGGACGGTGAAGGCCGAGGGCACCATGTACTCGGGCAGCCGGGCGGCGAGGGCGTCGCGCACCGCGGCGGTGTCCAGTCCGCCCGGGACGGCGGGCACCAGGTGGGCGACGAGCCGGTCCACCGGGCCGCGGTGGAGCAGTACGGCGCTGTGCGCGACGGCCGGGTGCGCGGCCAACTCGGCCTCGATCTCGCCGAGTTCGATCCGGTGGCCGCGGATCTTGACCTGTTCGTCGGCCCGGCCCAGGTAGTCGAGGGTGCCGTCGGGGCGGCGGCGCACCAGGTCGCCGGTGCGGTACATCCGGGTGCCGGGTTCGCCGAACGGGTCGGCGACGAAGCGCCCGGCGGTCAGGCCGGGGCGGTTCAGGTAGCCGCGGGCCAACTGGACGCCCGCCAGGTACAGTTCGCCCGGCGCGCCGTCCGGGACGGGTCGCAGCAGGGCGTCCAGCACTTGGGCGCGGCCGCCGGTGAGCGGGCGGCCGACGGCCGGGGCGGGGGTGTCGGCGAGGTCGGCGACCAGCGCGTCCACGGTGAACTCGGTGGGGCCGTAGTAGTTGAGCACGGTACTGGTGGGGGAGGCGGCCAGTTCGGCCCGCAGTTCGGTCCACAGCGCCTCGGGCAGCGCCTCGCCGCCGAGCAGCAGCACCGGCGGGCGGTGCGCGCCCGACAGCAGCCCGCTGTCGAGGAGTTGGCGGGCGTAGCTGGGGGTGACGTCCAGGGCGTGGATGCGTTCGGCGCGGGTGTAGGCGACGACGGTTTCGGCGTCGCGGCGGTCGTCCTCGCCGAGCAGGTGCAGTTCGTGGCCGCCGAGCAGCCAGATCAGCTGCTCCCAGGAGGAGTCGAAGGAGAACGAGGCGGTGTGCAGGGCGCGCAGGCGCTCGGTGCCGGCGGCCTCCAGCGCGGTGGCGAACTCGCGGCCGAGGTGGTCGTGGGCGAGGTTGGCCAGGCCCGCGTGGGTGAGCACGACGCCCTTGGGGCGGCCGGTGGAGCCGGAGGTGTGGATGACGTAGGCGGCCTGCCCGGGGTGCACGGGGACGCTCACCGGCCCGCCGGGGGCGGCGAGTTCGGCGCGCACGGCCGGGTCGTCGAGCAGCACGACGGTAGCGGCGGGCTGCTCGGGCAGCCGGGCCAGCACGGCGCGGGTGGTGAGCAGGACGGCGGGGCGGGCGTCGTCCAGCAGCAGGGCGAGGCGCTCGTCGGGGTGGTCGAGGTCGAGCGGCAGGTAGGCGCCGCCGGCCCGCAGGACGGCGAGCAGGGCGGTGACGGCCCCGGTGGAGCGGGGCAGGGCGAGCGCGCAGATCCCTTCCGCGCGCAGGCCGCGGGCCAGCAGCAGGCGGGCCAGCGCGTCGGTGTCGGCGTCCAGTTCGGCGAAGGTGCGCTCGGTGCGGGTGCCGTCGAGGGCGGGGCCGACCAGGGCGCGGGCGGCGGGGGTGTCGGCGGCGCGGGCCCGCAGCAGGTCGTCGACGCCGGGCGGCGGGACGGCGGGCAGGGTGGGGCCGGTGCTGGTGGCGGGGCGGGCGGCGCGTTCGGCGGCGGTGAGCAGGTCGAGCCGGGCCAGCGGGGTGTCCGGGTCGGCGGCGAACGCCTCGGCCAGGGCGAGGAAGCGGTCCAGGACGGTGGCGGCCCGGTCGGCGTCGAACGCGTCGGGGCGGTACTCGAGTTCGAGGCGCAGGTCCTCGCCGGGCAGCAGGGTCAGGCCGAGCGGGTAGTGGGTGGCGTCGCGGGCGCCGAGCGCGGTGATCGCCGGGCCGCCGTCCGCCGCGTCCGGGGCGGTCTTGAGGGCTTCGCCGCCGCCCCGGTAGTTCTCCACCACCAGCAGGGTGTCGAACAGCGGCCCCGCGGCGCCGGCGGCGCGCTGGATCGCGGCCAGGCCGAGGTGCTGGTGGTCGAGCAACTCGGCCTGGGCGGCCTGGACTCGGGCGGCGGCCGTGGCGAGGGTGGCGCCGGGGGCGGGGTGGACCCGGACGGGGACGGTGTTGATGAACAGGCCGACCATCGACTCGGCGCCCGGCAGGTCGGCGGGGCGGCCGGAGACGGTGGTGCCGAACACGGTGTCGGTGCGGCCGGTGAGCGCGCCGAGCAGCACGCCCCACAGCGTGTGGGCGACGTTGCCGAGGGTCAGGCCCCGGCTGCGGACGGCGGCGGTCAGGCGGGCGGTCAGGTCGGGCCCGGCCTGCCGGGTGAGCAGGGCGGGTTCGACGGCGCCCGCCCCGGCGCCCGCCCCGGCGACTGCCCCGGCGGGGGCGACGGGGTGCGGGGTGTCGAACCCGGCGAGGGCGGCGGCCCAGGCGCGTTCGGCGGCGGCGGTGTCGCGGGTGGCCAGCAGGGCGAGGTGGTCGCGGTAGGGGCGCACCGGCGGCAGGCTCTCGCCGCGGTAGAGCGCGAGCAGTTCGCGCACCACGATCGGCATCGACCAGCCGTCCAGCAGCAGGTGGTGGCAGGTCAGCACCAGCCGGTGCCGGTCGGCGGCCAGCCGCAGCAGGGTGAAGCGCAGCAGCGGCGGCGCGTCCAGTTCGAACGGGCGCCGCCAGTCCGCGTCCATCTCGCGCTGCACGTCCGCTTCTTGACGGTTCGTCAGGTCGACGGTGCGCAGCGGGGTGTCGACGGTGCGCTGGACGAACTGCAGGACGTCCTGCGGGTCCTCGTACCAGAATCCGGCCCGCAGGTTGGCGTGCCGGGCCAGCAGCGCGTCCACGGCGGCGGCCAGCCGCGGCGCCTCGACGGGGCCGGCCAGGTCGAGGTGGGCCTGCACGACGTACACGTCCCGGGCCCGGTCGTCGTAGAGCGCGTGGAAGAGCAGGCCCTCCTGGAGCGAGGACAGCGGGTACACGTCCTCCAGGTCCGACGGGGCCGGGCTGGTCGCCTGCGGGTCGTCGTGCGGGGTGGCGGAGTCGTTCATCGCGGTGTTCTCAGTCCTGGGGTCGGTGGTTTCGGAACGGTCGGTGGGCGGGGTGGTCATCGGCGCCGCCGGCTGCGCAACTTGGCTTCCAGCCGGTCGAGTCGGCCCTGCTCGAGGGCGAGCAGCGGCGGGCTGCCCGGGGCGGCGGCAAGGCCCTCCGAGGCGGTGCCGAGGTCGCCCGGGGCGGCGCCGAGGTCGTCCAGGGC
>NZ_JBHUWH010000498.1:0-5529 GCF_042670125.1 Kitasatospora sp. NPDC057198
GCCCCGCGGTACGCGGTGCCGGCGCCTCCCCCTGTGCGCGGTGGCGGGACGAGTCAGCGCTGCAGGGTCAGCACCCCCGGACGCCACGGGAGCTGGTCGTAACTGCCGCTCGCGGTCGGGGACTTGCCCTGGTAGAGCAGCTGGAGGTTGCAGGGGTCGACGGTCATCGTCTGGTCGGGGTTCTCGCGCACCAGGTCGCCGTGGCTGATGTCGTTGGTCCAGCCCGCGCCGCTGTTGGCCTTGCCCGCGAACGGGTTGGCCTCGGTGGCGGCCTGCGGCGTCCAGGAGCCGTTCAGGCTGGTGGCGGTGAAGGAGCGGAAGTAGCGCTGCTCGGTGGCGCCCCGGGCCTCGACGATCATCAGGTACTGGTTCTGGCCCTTGACCTTGTAGACCTGCGGGGCCTCGAACAGGTTCTTCGCGGTGTCGGTCATCACGGTGGTGTACGAGGAGCCGAAGCTCCCCGGGAAGTTGCCGATCGGCATGCTCGCCCGGTAGATGCTGCCGTTGTCACCGGCGAAGAACAGGTACATGTTCTGGCCGTCGGCGATCAGCGTCTGGTCGATCGGCCCGGTGCCGGAGTTCGGGATGCTGCCGGTGAACAGCGGCTGCGGCGCGGACCAGCCGTTCGGGTTGGTCGGGTCGCTCGAGGTGCGGTAGACGAACGGCGAGGCGCCCCACTGGTAGGCCAGGACCCAGACGTTCTTCGGCGCGAAGTAGAACAGCGTCGGCGCCACCGCGGCCTGGCCCATCCCGGTCTGCGCGGCCGAGGCCATGTCGGACCAGTTGGTGAACGGCGCGAACGCCATCGAGCCGTACGAGGAGCCGCTCACGTTCGAGGCGTACACCAGGTGCTTGCCGTTGTAGACGACGTCGGTGAAGTCCTTCAGCGCGGCCCAGCCGTTGGCGGGCTGCGCCAGCACGCCGGTGGAGCTCCACCGGTAGGTCGACGGGAGGGTGCAGGTGGTGCCGCCGGACGGCGGGGGCGTGGTCGAGCCGCCCGCGGTCAGGCCGGTCCACTGCTGGTTGCCGCGGCCGTTGCAGGTCCACAGCTCCACGGCGGTGCCGTTGGCGGTCGCGCCGCCGGTGACGTCCAGGCACAGGCCGGACTCGACGCCGGTGATGCTGCCGTCGGCGTTCAGCCGCCACTGCTGGTTCGCGCCGCCGCTGCACGCCCAGATCTGCACCCGGGTGCCCGCGGCGGTCGCGTGGTCGGGCACGTCCAGGCACTTGTTGCCGTAGACGGTCAGCTGGTTGGCGGAGGTCAGCGTCCACTGCTGGTTGGTGCCGTTCCAGCAGTCGTAGATCTGCAGCAGCGCGCCGTCGCTCTGGCTGCCGCCCGACACGTCCAGGCAGCGGCCGGAGGAGACGCTCTTCAGGGCGCCGGTGGTGGCCGCCTGCGCGGCGGGGCCGGCGACGAGCATCGCGGCCAGGGCGGCGACGGCCGCGACCACGGCGGTGAGCAGGGCGGGCAGCCGCGTGCGGCGGGAACTTCGTCCGTGCATGGGGGTTCTCTCACTCCTGGGGGGAACGGGTGGGGAACTGCCGCCCGGCAGCGATGTTAGCGCTAACAATCAGTGCCGCCGGGCGGCAGCGTCAGGGGATGGGACGGTGGCTCCGGAGTCCGTCCACGACGTGGCGCACTCCGGAGCCGGGGAGCGGGGCCGAGGCGGCTCGGGGCCGGGGCGGTTCGGGGCCGGGGCGGTTCGGGGCCAGGGCCGCTCGGGGCCGGGGCCGCTCAGCTCACTTGAAGGTCCAGTGCTGGTTGGCGCCGCCGTTGGAGTCCCAGATCTGGACCGGGGAGCCGTTGCCGGTCTGGCCGCCGGGGATCTCCAGCGCCTTGCCGCTGGCGGCGTTGGTCAGCGTGTAGGAGCCGTCGCCGTTGCGGGTCGCCCGCCAGTGCTGGTTGGCGCCGTTGTTGGCGTCCCAGACCTGCAGCCGCGTCCCGTTGGCGGTCTGGCTGCCGGGCTCGTCCAGCACCCTGCCGCTGGCGAGGTTGGTCAGCGTGTAGGTGCCGTCGCCGTTCTGGGTGGCCCGCCACTGCTGGTTGGCGGCGGTGCCGTTGGCGTCCCAGACCTGGAGCTGGGTGCCGTTGCCGTTCTGCCCGGCGGGCTCGTCCAGGACGCGCCCGGCCGCCACGTCGGTGAGCGTGTACGCGGTGCCGGAGACGATGCCGCCGCCCGGGGTGCCGGTGCCGCCGCCGGCGCTGTTCAGCGCGTTGAGCACCGAGGTGTAGGCGGCCTTCTTGTTGCCGTAGTTGTCGAACAGCAGAGGGTTCTCGCCGGTGCGCCAGGAGTCGTTGTCGCGGATGCCCCAGACCGTGATCCCGGTGCAGCGGGCGACGTCCAGGCATGCCTGCACGGCGCCGGCGTAGGCGGTGGACGAAGCCTGGGCGATGTCCAGTTCGGTGAGCTGGACGTCGACGCCGAGCGCGGCGAAGTTGGCCAGCGTGGTGCGGAAACTGGCGGGCGCGCCGCCGCTGCCGAAGTGGCTCTGGAAGCCGACGCAGTCGATGGGCACGCCGCGGGCCTTGAAGTCCTTGACCATGTTGTAGACGCCCTGCGTCTTGGCGGACGACCAGTCCTCGATGCTGTAGTCGTTGTAGCAGAGCTTGGCCGCGGGGTCGACGCTGCGCGCGGTGCGGAACGCCTCCTCGATGAAGCCGTTGCCCAGCACGTTCTGGAACACCGAACTGCGGTGCTGGCCGGTGCCGTTGTCGGCGAACGCCTCGTTGACCACGTCCCAGGCGTAGATCTTGCCCTTGTAGTGGGACATCTCCTGGGTGATGTGGTTGTTCATCACGCTGCGCAGCGTGCTGGCGTCGCCGATCGAACTCACCCAGCCGGGCAGCTGGTTGTGCCAGACCAGGGTGTGGCCGCGCATCCGCTGGCCGTGCGCGGCGGCGTGGTTGACGATCGCGTCGCCGGGGCCGAAGTTGAACGAGCCCCGGGACGGTTCGACCGTGTCCCACTTCATCTCGTTCTCCGGGGTGACCATGTTGAATTCCCGGTCGAGGATGCTGCTGTACGTCGAGTCGCCGAGCTTGCCCGCGGGGACCGCGGTGCCGAAGTAGCGGCCGCTGTCGGCCGCCGCCGCGCCGAGCGTGCTCTGCCCGGCGGCGGAGGCGGCGGGGACCGCGGCGACGCTGCCGACCGCACCGGCGATCAGGCAGGCGGTCGCGGTCAGGGCCGTGCGGAGACGGACGGACTCGTGGAGCCGTGACATGACGAATCTTCTCCTCGTGGGTGGGGGAGGTGTTCGCGCACCGGTCGGGAGCGGCGGCCCGCCCGGGCCGACGACCTTTCCGTTAGCGCTAACAATTCACGGGGGGAGCAGGTGACCTTCCTGGCGGTCCGGAGGACCTCCAACGGGGTACGGGACGGTCGACCTCCGGCGCGGCCGGCTCCCGGTCTGCAGGGGGAGACGGAGTCGGTGCGCGCCGCGACGGCTGCCGGTGCCGAGGGAACCGGCCCGGTGCCCGGGTCGCGTCGTCCGAGGGGGTTGGCGCCCCCGGTCCTGCCCGGCCGGGGCTCCGATCCCGGGCCGCTCGGACGGGTCGATGGCGACAGTGTTGGTCCGCGCCGGACGGGCTGTCAACGGTTTCGACATGAACGGTGAAACGATCGGAAACAATCGATCTCCCCCGATCCGGGCAAGTCGGCCGGTCAGCCGCCGGTCAGCCGCCGGTCGGGGTCCGCTCGGCTGACGCGAGGTCAAGGGGTGGACTGCACCCCGGTGGACTTCGTCGCGATCTCCCGCCATGCTGGTCGGCAATCCATGACCGGTGAAGCGAAAAGTTTCGGTCCGGCGGTCCGGCGGCCCTGACCGTCCCGGCCCCGTCCCGCCCGGCGCACCCGTCCCGTCCGGCGCACCCGTCCCGTCCGGCGCACCCGTCCCGTCCGGCGCACCCGGCGTACCTGTTCCACGGCGCACCCGCTTCCCGGCGGACGCCGGGCCGGATCGTGCAACTTTCACCACGCGCGGCGGGAACGGCGGCCGGCCGGAGGCGGATCCGCAGGTCGCGGGGCGCCCACCGGGCCCGCCGCCACGAGGCCGTGACGGGCCGTTGACGGCCGCGGCGGACCGCCCCGAGCATCGGGAGCGTCCTCTCGGCGGCGGCGGCGGCCGGAACCTCCTTCACCCGCACGGCAACCCCGACGGAGAGGTCCCATGTTCCGATCACGCTCGCTCACGTCCCGCCTCCTCGGCATCGCGGCCTCGGTCGGCCTCGCGGTCGGCCTGAGCCTGCAGGCGGCCCCGCAGGCCGCCGCCGCCTCGCTGACCCAGGTCACCGGCTTCGGCACCAACCCGACCGGCCTGGCCATGCACCTGTACGTGCCGGCCTCGGTCAGGCCCGACCCGCCGATCCTGCTCGCCCTGCACGGCTGCCAGGGCAACGGCCCCTACCTGTACTCCAGCACCGACTTCGCCCAACTCGCCGACCAGTACGGCTTCCTGGTCATCTACCCGTCGACCAGCCCGAACGGCAGCTGCTGGGACGTCTCCTCCGACCAGGCGCTGACCCGCGGCGGCGGCAGCGACCCGGTCGGGCTGATGTCGATGATCACCTACACCGAGCAGCACTACGGCGGCAACGCCAACGCCGTGTACGTCACCGGCGAGTCCTCCGGCGGCATGATGACCAACGTGATGCTCGCCGACTACCCGGACGTCTTCAAGGCCGGCGCCGCGTTCATGGGCGTGCCCCACCACTGCTTCCACACCGGCACGGTGCGCGGCTGGAACAGCGCCTGCGCGCAGGGGCAGGTCTCGATGACCCCGCAGCAGTGGGGCGGCCTGGTCCGGGGCGCCTACCCCGGCTACACCGGCCCGCGCCCGCGGGTGCAGCTGTGGCACGGCACCGCCGACACCGTCCTGAACCACCACAACCTCGGCGAGGAGGTCAAGCAGTGGACCGACGTCCTCGGCGTGAGCCAGACGCCGTCGTCCACCGACACCCCCGCCACCGGCTGGACCCGCACCCGCTACGACAACGCCGCGGGCACCCAGGTCGAGGCGTACAGCATCTTCGGCGCCGGACACCAACTGCCGGTCCAGGGCGCCGGGATGGCCGCCAACGCGGTCCACTTCATGGGCCTGGACGCCACCCCGTCCGGCGGTGGCACCGGCGCGCTGCGCGCGGTCGGCGCGGGCAAGTGCCTGACCGACCCGAGCACCGCGGCGGGCACCCGGCAGCAGATCGCCGGCTGCAACGGCGCCGCGAACCAGACCTGGACCCGCACCGCCTCGAACCAGCTGACCGTGACCGTCGGCGGCGCCACCCTGTGCCTGGACGCCGAGGCCAAGGGCACCGCCAACGGCACCAGGGCGATCGTCTGGTCCTGCAACGGCCAGCCCAACCAGCAGTGGCGGGTCAACGCGAACGGCACCGTCACCGGCGTCCAGTCGGGGCTCTGCCTGGACGTGGCCGGGCTGGGCACCGCCGACGGCACGCCCGTCCAGCTGTGGTCCTGCAGCGGCGGCAGCAACCAGCAGTGGAAGCTGGGCTGACGCCCCGTCACTCCTTCATCC
>NZ_JBHUWH010000499.1:0-5521 GCF_042670125.1 Kitasatospora sp. NPDC057198
GCTGGGTGCCGTCCCCGTAGTCCACGGCGAAGGCCGCGAGGGCGGCCCGGACGGCGAACGCCAGGCCGTGCCGGGCCGTCCAGGCGCTGGCCGGCTCGGTCTCCTCCGGGTGCGGGACCCTGACCCGCCCCCCGAACGGCTGGATCAGCGCGGCCAGCGCGCCCGCGCCGAGCGGGTCGGCCGCGCCGTCCCGGTACGCCCGGACGGCCCGGCACAGCCCCGGGTCGCTGCCGGGCGCGGCCAGCACCGTCTCGATCAGCCCCCGCACCAGCCGGACCCACTGCTCCTCGACGTCGACCGCCTCCGCCCCCGGCCAGTCCACGGACGGCACCAGGACGCCGTTCCGGCGCGGCAGCGCCCCCCAGACGTTCCACGCGTCCGTCAGGACGAAGGTGTCCTCGTCCGGCAGCACGCCCTCCCCGACCCGCGTCCCCTGCTGCACGACCCGCCCCTCCCACGCCCGTCGCGCCCCCGCCGCTGCGGTGGCCACCGGGGCACCGTAGCGGGCCCCGCCGACAGCACGGCGCCGGGCGCGGTTTCACCCGGTGCCGGACGCGGTCTCACCCGGTGCCGGTCAACTCCGCGAGGTCGGTGAGGAGTTCGCAGGCGGTGACGGCGTCCAGCTCGGCGAAGGGGCGCTGGTGGCCCGCGCGCAGCCGGTACGCGCCCGGACGGGTGCCCAACCAGACCTCCCGCAGGGTCTGTTCGGGCCGGGTGCTGCTCGGCTCGTGGTGCAGGCCCGGGTCGAACGTGACGCTCAGCCGCAGGCCGCCCGGCAGGCGCCGGTAGAGGAGGCGCCGGAGCCCGTTCTGGTCCGGGTTGCTGACCGCCCAGCCGTTCCCGCGCCGGAGCAGCGCCCGCAGCGCCTCGGCCGGGGCGGTGCGCTCCTCGAACCGCTCCAGGCGGTCCGCGGCCCGCTCGTCCGGCGTCAACACGCTGACCGGACGGCCGAGTTGCGGGAACGGCTGGATGACCAGGTAGTCGGTGAACAGCTCCGCCCAGAGCGCCAGGTCCGTACCCAGCAGGGCCGGGTGGGCCAGCCGGACCACCGCGTCCGCGGGCAGGTCGAAGGGCTCGTCGCGGACGTCGGCGAAGGTCCCGTCCTCGGCGATCCGGAAGGCGGTACGGGCAGCGGTGCGGTCGGCGGTGCAGTCGGGGGAGCGGCCGTCGGTGCGGTCGGCGGTGCGGTCGGCGGTGCGGCCGTCGGTGTCCGGTCCGTCGTCCTCCCCGGCCGTCCACAGCAGCCGGTGGGCGAGGTGCCGGAGCAGCGGATGGGTCAGGAACAGCGACCCGAACTCGGCCGCGCTCCAAGCACGTTGGGTGATCATGGCGCTCTCCAGCCGGGAGATCTGCTCGGCCCCGACGGCCGCCAGCTCCTTCTTCAGCACGCCGTAGCGCTTGCGGGCGGCGGGCGCCAGCTCCGGGTCGTCCTTGGCGGTGGGCGCGGGCACGGCCGCCCGGCGCTTGCCCGCCCCGTCCAGCAGGTACGGCCGCAGCTGCGGGTCCAGGGCGACGGTGAACGCGCGCGGGCCGTAGTCGAGCCGGGTCGTCCCGTCCTGCTCCAGGCCGAGGTCGGGCACCAGGCGGTCGGCCAACTGGTCCGGCGTCAGGCGCAGTTCGAGGGCGACCTCGGCGATCTTCTCCTGGGCGCGGGCCCGGATCGCGTGCTGGCGCACCCGCTGCGCGATGCCGTGCAACTGCCCCAGCGCGGCGTCCGTGCCGATCGCCGCCAGCACGTCCAGGCCCTCGTTCGCCCACCGGGCGGCCTTCTGGCGCGGCCACAGGCGCAGCACCGGGGCCAGCCGGCGGGCGGTGTCGTCGTCGCCGAAATCGCCGAGCTGGGTCAGCGCCCAGCTCTCCTTGGCGGGCAGCCCGGCCAGCCGCCACTCCTGGAACACCGCCCAGCAGAACGCCGCCCAGGAGCCGGGCTCGCACTCCCCGGCGACCTGCGCCAGGCCCGGGTAGGGGGTGCCGGCCTTCGCCAGCGCCATCATGGTCAGCACGTGCCGGACCGCCGCCCGCGGCAGCTCCGCCCCCGAACGCAGCACCAGCGGCGGCAGCAGCTCCGCCGCCAGCCACGACGGGGGCTGCGGCAGCCGCGCGGGCAGCGACTCCACCAGCGGATCGGCGGCCAGCAGCGCCGCGAGGGCCTCCGCCGCCCGCTCCCCGTACCGCTCGGCGGCGGCCGCCGTCAGGGCCCCGGCCCCGTGCCGCCCGGCGGCCGACCGCAGCGCCCGCCCGGCCGCGGCACGGGCCGGGCCCGCCGCGCCGACCGCGTCCGGGACGAGCAGCAGCGCGCCCGCCACCCCGTGCCGGGCGAACCACGAACGGGCCGCGGTGCGCACCGACTTGCGGGTGGACAGGCCCTGCGCCATCAGCCGGGCCGCCGCCACGTCCAGCACCGGCAGCAGCAGCGGCGCCAGCTGCGCGGGCCGGGCCCGGACGGTCTCCAGCAGCGCCGGAAGGGCCGCCGTGCCGTACTTGGCGACGACCGGGCGCAGCGCCTCCGGCTCCGGGTGGAGGAAGTTCGCCAGCCGCCCCAGCAGCGGGGTCATCACCTCCACCGGGGCCTGCCACAGCAGCCGGCAGGCGCTCAGGAAACCCGGCGTGCTGCGGAACGCCTTCGGCCCGAACACCGCCCAGTCGGTGTCGTCCGGGTGCTCCCGCCACTCGTGGGACTCGCGCGCCCGCTCCGTCCACGCCTCCCGCTCGCCCTCCTGCCAGCACAGCGCGGACGACCCGTCGACGGCCACCTCCACCGCCGCCGGCCGCCCGGCCCGGCGGGGCCGCTGCCACGGCGGGGACGCCAGCGCGGCGGGCCACTCCCGCTCCCCGGCGGCCGGGCCGGCCGGGCCCGCGGCGGGCAGCGCGCGCACGAACCCGGCCGCGGCCGGGTCGAGTCGCTCCAGTCGTTCGAGCAGCTCCGCCAAGTCGGCGGCGCGGGAGCGCAGTTGGCGCTCCAGCAGGTGGCGCGCGGTGACCCCGCCGTCCCGGGCGGCGGCCGACAGCAGGCGCAGCGCGCGCACCGGGTAGCGCTCCACCGCCCGCCACAGCACCGGCACCACCGTCTTGTCGTCCGCCCGCTCCAGCAGCGTCCCGAACGCCTCGTCGCCGGGGAACTCCAGGATCAGCGCGGCCAGTCGGGCCGCCGCGTCACCGCTGTCGAGCCGGCGCAGCGCCCGGGCCAGCAGCGGCAGCGCGTCCGTCCCGAGGCCGTCCGCGACGGTCGCCGCCGTGCCCGCCGTCCACTGGAACCAGTCCATCGCGGGGGCCACCCGGACGGCCTGGGCCCGGTGGCCGAGCGAGGACGCCAGCAGCGCCCACATCGCCGGGCGCTGCCGCGGCGTCTCGTCGATCCAGGCGTCCACCCAGCCCTCGGCCTCCGGGAACAGGTACGCGGTGCCCCGCCGCCGCAGCTCCCCGCCCGACCGCTCCGCCCCGGCCGCCGCCAGGGCCTCCCGGTAGGCCGGCCCGTCGGCGACCGCCAGCAGGCGGCGGGCGTGGCGCAGCGCCCCGGCCTGCTCGACGCCGTAGCGGTACGTCTCGGGGTTCGCCGCCAGCAGGCACGGCAGGTAGCTGCCGGGCCTGGAGCGCCAGAAGCCGACCTCCAGCGTGGCCACGGCGGCCCGGACGGCGAACGCCAGCCCGTGCCGTGCCGTCCAGGCGTCCACCAGCACGGCCCCGCCCGCGTCGCCCGCGGGGCTTCCGCCGTCCTCGCCGTCCCCGTCGTCCGTCGCGTACAGCGGGGGCAGCATCGCGGCGACGCAGGCCGCGCCCAGCGCGTCCGGCGCGCCGCCCAGGTACGCGCGGGCGGCCCGGACCAGTTCCCCGTCCGACTCGCGGCCCGTGCACACCTGCTCGATCCACTCCCGGTGCCCGTCGACCAGCGCGTCCTCCGCGGCGACCGCCGCCGGGCCCGGCCACGCCACCGGCGAGGACGTGCCGCCGCCGCGCCGCGGCACCACCAGCGCCCGCCACCCGGCCGGCCAGTCGAACGCGTCCTCCCCCGACGGCCCGCCCCCGCCGACCGGCTCCCCCTGCTGCACCGCGCCTCCCGCACCCGTACCCCGCTGAACGATCACCGGCCCACCCTAGGCGACCGCCCCGACACGACCGGAGGCCGTGCCGGGGCGGAGCGGGGCGGGATCCTGACGGTGCGTCAGAACGCGGAGGTGTACGCCAGCAGGAACGGCGCCGCCACCGGCGAACCGCCCGGGTTGAAGCACAGCGGGGCGAGTTTCACCGTGCCCGAGCTGCGCGTCCAGGGCAGTGCGAGCTGGCACCAGCCGGGGCCGCTGCCGTACGCGGTGACCTGCGCGTGGTCGGACGGGACGGCCACGCCGGTCATCACCACCGTGGACGGCACGCCGACGCTCAGCGTGTTGGCGCCGCCCACCGAGTTGAAGTTCGTCCCGGCCGGCACCGCGCCGTTGTACCAGAGGTACCCGAAGGACTTCGGCGGGAACGCCGGGCCGTGCACCGCCCGCTTGACCGAGTAGCTGAGCGTCCAGGCGGTGTCGTACGGCGCGTTGGCCGCGTCGAAGCAGGCCACCAGGAAGGTCTGCCCGGTGCTCGACGGGTACCAGGTCGCGACCTTGCAGCGCGCGCCCTGCGCCGCGTTCACCGCGGTGACCTGCACGTCGCCGAGCTCGACCGAGGAGCCGAGGCCGGGCAGCCACGCCTTCCACAGGCCGGTCGAACCGTGGCTGGACAGGTTGGCGCCGCCGGCCGAGTTGTACTGCGAGAGCAGCGCGCCGGAGGGCAGCGAGTACAGGTAGCCGTAGTCGCCGCCGGGCGGCGGGGGCGTGCCGGTGCTGCTGCTGAACAGCACCGTGAACGGCGAGGGCGCGGGCGCCCCGGCCGGGTTGTAGCAGGCCACCTTGACGTCCAGCCCGGTGCCGACGGTGCCCCAGCCCTGGACCTGGCACCAGGTGCCGGTGCGGTTGACGGCGGTGGCGTGCGCGACCCCGACCGCGCCGCCGCCGATCAGCGGGAAGTGCACCGTGTACGTGCCCGCGCCGGTCTGGTCGACCTTGACCGGGTTGGCCGCCGGCGAGGGCCAACTGCCCCACTGGCGCGAGGGATCGGGGACGTAGCCGGGCGGCGGCGCCGGGTTGTCCAGGTAGGCGAAGCCCCACCGGTCGGGCACCGCGGCGTGCGCCGGGGCGGCCGCCGGAACGGCCACCGCCAGCAGGGCGGCCAGCAGGGCCAGGACGAGCGGGACGGGACGGAGGGAGCCGCGCAGGGGCGCGGCGGGACGGAAGGTGCCGCGCGGGGGCGCGGCGGGGCGGACGGGCATGGGCGGTTGACCCCCAGGGTGGTGAGGACGGTGCCGACTGCGTACGGGGCGTGCGCTGGGAACTCCCGCCGGGGGCGCGACTGTCGGGTGGCCGGGCGCGGGCCGGCCGGCAGTCTGCCGGGGCCTGGGTGCGCCGGGGCCCGCAGCGTGCCGGGGCCGGACGGGTCGAACGGTTCGGAACGGGTCGAACGGAGCGGAGCGGGGAGCCCGTCGTCACCGCGG
>NZ_JBHUWH010000500.1:0-5505 GCF_042670125.1 Kitasatospora sp. NPDC057198
GTGCGTGCTATCGGCGTGCCGGCCGGAAGCCCTCGTACTGGATGTACTTGGGTTTTCGGCCGGTGCGGCGAGAGGGCGTGCCGGGCGTCGCGACGGGCGAAGGTTGCCTGACGCGGCGCTAGGGTGGCCGACGAGTGGTCAACTCAACCAGGGGAGAGCGAAGTTGGACATCGAACTGGCGGATGCCGTGGCTGCCGTGCGGAACGAACTCCTGAAGGCCCAGCAGCTCGGCAGCGGGCAGGAGCTCCTGTTCGAGGTCGGTCCGATCGAGATGGAGTTCGAGGTCGAGCTCCGGGCGGACGCGAAGGCCGCCGGGAAGTTCAAGGTCTGGGCGCTGTCCGCGGAGGCCGAGGGGGGCGTTTCGCGCGGGAGGACCCACCGGATCTCCTTCACCCTGACGCCCCGGCAGGCCGGCCGGCCCGACCTCCTGATCGCCAGTGAGGGCAACGGCCCGCGCCCGCCGGAGAACCTCGACGGCTACTACCGGAACTGAGACGACCGGACCGGGGCGCTGGAACGCAGGGGGGAACATGCTGCAGGACCGAGTGGTGATCGTCGACCGGCTGGGCACCCGGGGCTCCGGCTACCTGGTCGGTCCCGGACTGGTACTGACCTCCGCGCACGTCGTGGGCATCGCGGCGGCGGTGTCGCTGCGCCGCCCCGGCACCGGCCGGGACTTCCGGGCGACCGTGGTGTGGCGGGGAACCCCGGACGGGCGCGACGACGCCGCGCTGCTGCACGTCGACGACGACGGGTGGACACCGCCCGCCTCGCCGGGCGTCCGCTGGGGCGAGTTCCTCACCCTGCGGACGGGGCAGCTGTGCGAGGTGATGGGCGTTCCCGAGGTGGCCCAGTACACGGGGCGCCGGAACGGCCGACCGCTCGGGGAGCAGAAGGACTTCGTGGACACCGCCCACCTGACGGGCTCGGTCGATCCCGGCGACTCCTCCGTCGGCAACCGCTACGTGCTCAACGTCACCAAGGTCCCTTCGGGCTGGTCGGGCGGACAACTGCCCTGGGCCGGCCTCTCCGGGGCCGCGCTGCTGTTCGACGGCCTGCTGGTCGGCGTGGTCGCGAGCGAGGCGGCCTTCTACCAGCACTCCGCGATCGAAGCCGTACCGGCCTACTACCTCTTCCGCGCGCGGGAAGGTGCCGCGTTCCGCGCGGCCCTGGCCAGGTACGGGGCCGACTCGCTGCGGCTGGAACCCGCGGAGTTCGTCCCGCTGACCAATCCCGTTTCCACCGATCCGGACCGCTCCGGGAGCTCTCCGGCCGCGCTGCTGCGCCCGGAGCGGGAGGTCGTCCCCTTCCACGGCCGCGAGGACCTGCTGGAGGACCTGGTCGGCTGGTGCGGGCGGCCCGGTACGGACGTGCTGCTGGTGCACGGGCCCGGCGGCCAGGGCAAGACCCGGCTGGTGCGCGAACTGGCCCGACGGCTGGCCTCCGGTTCCACGCCCGACCGGTGGACGACGGTGTGGGCGGCACCCGCGGCGCCCGGGGAGGACGGGGCGCCCGGGGCGCCCGGGGAGGACGGCCCGGAGCTGGCCGTCCTGGGCGAGACCCACCGCCGGATCCTCGTCGTGCTCGACTACGCGGAGCAGCGGATCGGCCAGCTGGCGAAGCTGATCGAGTCGGTGCCCGGCCGCGACCTCCCGTTCAAGGTCGTGCTGATCGCCCGGACGGACGGCGAGTGGCGCGAACGGGCCAAGGCGCGCGGCGAGGCGGTGGCGGAGGCGCTGGGGCGGGCCGCGCTCGTCGCGCTGCCCGCGCTGGCGGCGGACGCCGGGGAGCGGCCGGCGCTGTACCGGCGGGCCGCGGCCGCCTTCGCCGGGCGGTTGCGCCTGCTGCCCGACCGCGGGCACGTCGACTGGGCCGCGACCGCGGCCGCGCTGCCGCCGCGCGACCTGGCGGACGCCCGCTACGCCAACCCGCTGACCCTGCACATGACCGCGCTGGCCGACCTGCTGGACGCGGGCGATCCGCTGCCGCCGGCCCCGGAGCCCTCCCGCAGCGGGCAGCTGGTCGTCCACATCGAGAACCCCGACGACGCGGAGGATCGCCTGCTCCTGCACGAGGAGCGGCACTGGAAGGGGATCCTGGCGGGCAACGGGGTCGGGCCGGCCGGCCCGGAGGCGGAGGCGTTCAAGGACGCGCTCACCGCGACGGCCCTGCTGGACACCGGCGACTACGCGCGGGCGGACGCCGTGCTGCGGCGGGTCCGGGGGCTCTCGGACGACGCCCGGCGCGGGACCGTGGAGAAGTGCCTCATCGACGCCTACCCTCCCGCCGGGGCGGCGACCGGCCCGTGGGGGGCCGTCCAGCCCGACCGGGTCGCCGAGCGCTTCGCCGGGAAGCGGGTGCTGGCGCGGCCCCACCTGCTCCCCGCGCTGAGTGCCGACCTGGCGCCCGGTGACGCCGAGCGGCTGCTGACCGTGCTGACCCGGGCCGCGCACCACCGCCCGCTGCGTGCCGAACTTGCCCCGCGGATCACCGAGTTGTGCGCCGCCTCGCCCGACGTCCTCGCGCTGCCCGCGATCGCCGCCGCCACCCACGTCGAGGAGGCGGCGCCGCTGACCGACGCCCTCGTGCGGCTGCTCGACTCCCCGCTCGCCGACCCCGAGCGGCTGGCGTCCTGGGCCGAGGTGCTGCCCGACTCCTCGTACAACCTCGGCCCCTGGGCCGTACGCCTGCTCGAACGGACCCTGCGGGCGCCCGGGGGCGGAACCGGCGCCCTCGAGGAGTTGCTGGCCCGCACCCGGACGCAGCGCCGGCTGGCCACGTGGTACTGGAGGGTCGGGAACCACTCCGGCGCCCTGTCGACGGTGGGGGACGCCGTCGGGGCGCTGACCGCCGCCACGGCCCTGCACGGTCCCGGGACGCCGCACGGGACCGCCCTGCGGGGAGCGCTGGCGGCCTGCCTCAACAACCGGGCGAACTTCCACTCCCGGCTGGGGCAGTGGGACGAGGCCCTCGCCTCGGCCGACCTCGCCGTCCGGGTCCTCGAACTGCTCGAGGAGCACGGCGGGCTGGACCGTCCCGAGCACCTGCTGTCCGCACTGGGCACCCGCGCCAACGCCTACGGCGACCTGGGCGACCTCACCCGCGCGCTGGCGGACTGGAGCACCGTGGTCGAGCGCCGCCGGGAGCAGGCGGCGGACGGCGGCGAGGCGGCCGTGGCCGCCCTGGCCCTCGCACTGAACAACCTCGCCCTACGCCAGCGCGACCAGGGCCGGGGCGAGGAGTGCCTGCGCAGCAGCCGGGAGGCTGTCGCGCTGCTGCGCCCGCTGGCCGGGCGGCAGCCGGACGCCCACCTGCCGCTGATGACGGAGTCGCTCGGCACGCTGGCGGACTGCCTCGGCGACACGGGCCGCCCGACCGAGGCGCTGGAGGTCTCCCGGGAGGCGGTCGCCCTGTGGCGCCGGCTCGCCGGGGGCCGGCCGGCCGCCCACCGGAGCGGGCTGGCCCGGAGCCTCAACTCGCTGTCCGTCGAACTGAGTCGGGCCGGTCTGGGCCGCGAGGCCCTGGCCGCCGCGCGGGAGGCCGTCGGGCACTACGAGGAGCTGGCGGCCGAACAGCCCGGGGCGTACCGCAAACCCCTGGCGATGACCCTCAACACCTGGTCCAACGAGCTCAGCGACGCGGGAGAGGCCGAGCAGGCGGTGGAGGCCGCGGAGCGGGCCGTCGCCCTCTACGCGGAGCTGCACCGCTCCCACCCCGGGGCGTTCGCCGCCGACCACGCGATGGCCCTGGGCAGCCTGGCCCTGCGGCTCGACGACGTCGGCCGGGGCGCGGAGGGGCTCGTCCTGCTGGAGCGGGCCGCCCGGCTCTACCGGTCCGTGCCCGAGCCCCGGCCGGCCGGCGTCCAGGCGGACTTCGCGCGCTGCTTGGACAGCACCGCCGCGATGCACCGCGGCGCCGGCCGCGACGCCGAGGCGCTGGAGGCGGCCGAGCAGGGCGTGGCGGTGAGCAGGGTCCTCGCCGAGGCGCAGCCCGAATCGTTCGATCCGCTGTACGCCCGGCTGGTCACCACCCGGGCGCTGTGCCTGTACCGGCTGGGCCGGCTGGAGGAGGCGGCGGACGCCGCCGGGACCGCGGTCGCGGCGGCCACCCCGACCGCGGCCCTGCCGGAGTCGGCCGCCCTGCTGGACGTCCTCTCCTCCGTCCTGGGCCTGGCCCGCCGGCACGAAGCCGCGCACGCGGCGCTGCGGCTGGTGGTGGACGCGCGGCGGGCGCTGGAGCGGATCGACCCCGAGCGCCACCGGGACGACCTGCTGCAGTCCCTCGACCTGTTGCGCCGTCGGCTGGCCGCTGCGGGGAGGCCCGCCGAGGCCCTCGAACTCGCCGAGGAGGCACTGCGGCTGCGCCGTCTCCAGTTGGAGCGGCGGCCGACCCACGACCACCGGGCCGGGCTCGCCTCCGCACTGTCCGACATCGGCGGCGAGTTGGACCGGTCGGGCCGGCGCCGGGAGGCCGCCGCGTACGTGGCGGAGGCGGTCGCGCTGTGGGAGGCCCTGCCGGCCGCCGAGCGGGACGCCCGGATGCCCGCCCCCGCCTTCACCTCGCTCACGCACGCCACCGCGCTGTGGGCCGCCGGGGAGTCCGCCCGCGCGCTGGCGCTGCTGCGCGAAGTCGCCGAGTCGTTCGAGCGGATGCCCGAGGCGCATCCGGGCCGCCATGTCGGGACGGCCTTCTCGCTGGGCCTGCTCGGTTCGCTGTCGGTCGAGGTGGACGGGGCGGAGGCGGCGCTGCCGCACCTGGACCGGGCGGTCGCCGCCGCCCTGGCGATCGGGGGCCAGGGGGCGGAGGCGTACGAGGCGATCGTCGCGGACACCTTCGACTCCCGGGCCCAGGTGCGCGCGAAGTGCGAACCGCCCCACCCGGGAGCCGCCTCGGACGCCGAACGGGCCGTGCGGCTCTACCGGGGCCTGCCCGCGGTGGAGGCGGCCGCCCGGGCCGCCCGGGCCGTCGGCGCGCTGGCCGTGTTCGGGGTCGCCCGGGCCCAGGGCGGGTCGGCCGAGCAGGCGCTCGCCGACACGGCGCAGGCGCTGGCCGCCGCCCGGCGGCTCGATCCCCCGGAGAGCGACGAGCACCGGATCGCCCTGGTGACGGCCCTGCTGTGCCGGGCCCGGAGCAGGCTGCTGACCGGCAGCGGGCGGGCGGAGGCCGTCGCCTGCGCCGGGGAGGCCGTCGGCCTGCTGGAGTCGATGGCGGAGACGACACCCGTGCTCTTCGCGTACGAGCTGCGCCGGGCGCGCGCGCTGCGCGAGGAGGTGGAGCGCGCGTCCTGGCAGGGCGCCGGGTGACGGCGGCGCCCCGGCGGCGGGAGGATAGGATGACGCTCCGTCAGTTCTCGTCCACCGGAGGGTAATCGTGTCCGACGCCCTGCTCATCGCGAAGATCAGTCACGGGTTCGACCACCTGGACGCCGACGGGGACGGGCGGCTCACCGAGCACGACCACGTCCTGATGGGGCGGTCGGTGGCGAAGTCGCTGGGGCACCCGGCC
>NZ_JBHUWH010000501.1:0-5479 GCF_042670125.1 Kitasatospora sp. NPDC057198
CCTGTGCACGGGCCTGTGCCCGTGCCCGTGCCGGCGGCCGCGGGGGTGCCGGCACGGCGTCGGCTCCCCGCGGCCGCCGGCCGCCGTCTCAGCACTCCCACGGCCGCCAGCCGTCGGCGCCCGCCAGGTACGCCTCCCGGGTGTGCGCGGCGGCCTCCTCGGCGGTCAGCTGCGGCCGGTTCGCGGGCACCGGCACCCGCGCGCCCGGCCCGGTGTTCGCGTACTCGGCGAAGCGCTGCTGCTGCCACGGGTGGTCGGCCGCCATGTTCGCGTACGGCTCCGCCGGGTCGATGCCCGCGCCGAGGTGCGAGCGGCGCACCGTCAGCATCGGCCGGGCGGTGGGGTCGCTGCTGGGCACCCACGGCCGCGCCAGCCGGAAGGCGCCGGCCGGCGCGGTGCTGGTGAAGGCGCACCGGGTGGCCAGGAAGCCGCGCGGGTCGGCCCGGGCGGTGCTCGGGGCGAACACGAAGCCCTGCGGGACGGAGTCCAGGTCGGTGCGCGCCAGGGTGCGCAGCTCGCAGCGGTCCAGGACGGCGGTGGCCCGCCCGAACACGAAGTCCACGTCGCCCTCCACGTAGCAGCGGCCGTAGTACTGCCGGGCGAAGGAGCCCAGGCTCGCCGAGTCGGCGTACAGCGTGTCCTGGTGCCCCAGGAAGCGGCAGCGCAGGAAGGCCGTCCGGTCGCCGGTGGCCTTCACCGCCACCGCCTGGGTGCCGGTCCAGCCGGGGTGGTCGGCGCGCAGCCAGTCGTTGGCGAAGGTCGCGTCCGCGGCGGTGAAGCCGTCGGCCTGCACGGTGAAGGTGGCGCTGCCGGTGGTCCCGTACGTGCCGCCGCCGGGCTTCGGGGTGCCCGCCGCGTTGTCGTGCACCACGACCACGTCCCCGGCGCGGCCGGTCGCGCCGAGCAGGGTCAGGTGCCCGCGGTCGGCCGGGACGCGCACCGGCGCCCGGTAGGTGCCGGCCGCCAGGACGATCGTCCAGCCGGTGGCCGGGTCCCCGTTGGCCGGGGTGGCGTCCACGGCGTCCTGGACGGTCAGGTGGTCGCCGGCCCCGGCCGGGTCCACGTACAGCGTGCGGGGATTCAGCCGGTCGGCGGGCGTGCCGTACCGCCCGGGACGGGCCGGGGCGGCGGACGCGGGGGCGGCGGTGGAGCCGGCGCCGAGCAGGGCTCCGGCGGCGGCGAGCAGGACGGTGCGGCGGGTGGGCACGGGGTTCCTCCGGACGGGACGCGGGCACGGGGGCGGAAGGGCGGGACGGCGCGGGCCCCGGCGAGAGGGGCTCGCCGGGGCCGTGCGGTGCGCGCCGCGCGCGGGGGGACGCGCGCGGGGGACGTGTGCGGGGGAGTGGTCAGAGCCGACCGGCGCCCGCGCCCGTCCGGACCTTCCCCGGGACGGCCGCCGCCGGGTCCACCCTGGTGCGCAGGGTGGGCGTCCAGCCCGCCGAAGTGCCCAGCTGCTTGGCCGGGTTGGCGGCGTTCCAGGCGCCGGTCAGGTCGGTGGCGGTGCCGTTGACCGAGTTGCCGCTCGCGGTCAGCGCGGTGCCGCCCCAGTTGTAGAGCACCTTGGCGGCCGTGGTGCCGGAGGGCAGCGCGAAGTAGTTGTTCTGCGCCACGATCTGCGAGGACTTGCCGACCCCGATGCTGTACTCGTAGTCCCCGGCGGTCGGCGCGTAGTAGTTGTTGTAGACGTCCACCTGCCCGTAGCGCACCCGGGGCGCGCGCTGGACGGTGTTCTGCCACAGGTTGTGGTGGAAGGTCGCCCGCAGGTGGCCGGCGTCGGTGGCGGAGGCGCCGTCGCTGTTGCCGATCAGGTTGGTCTTGTCGTGGTTCCTGAACACGTTCCAGGAGGCGGTGACGTAGTCCGCGCCCTTGACCACGTCCAGCAGCCCGTCGTGGACCTCGTAGACCCGGCCGAAGTACACCGGCAGGCCGGAGTCCGGGACGGCGCCGTCGGAGAAGGTGTTGTGGTCCACCCAGACGTGGGTGGCGCCGTAGACCGTCATCGCGTCGTACTCGGAGTTCCAGTTGCCGGTGGACCCGTCGGTCGGGTCCCACTGCGGGAAGCAGTCGGCGGCGTTCTCGAAGGACAGGTTGCGGACGATCACGTTGTCGACGTTCTTCACCACCAGGCCGCCGCCGCGCAGCGTGCCGCCGTGGACGCCGACGATGGTGGTGTTGGCGCCGACGTTGACCTGCACCTTGTCGGCCTGCTTCTTCTGCGAGGCGGCGCGGGCGTCCTCCAGGGCCCCGGAGGGCACCTCGGAGGTGCCCCAGACCTTCGGGTCGTAGGCCGCCAGGTACGCGGGCAGCGAGTAGCCGTCCGTGGCGTACGCCGAGCAGTCCAGGTGCTTGCCGGCGTCGTCGGTGTTCAGGTCGACGACCCCCGAGACGTAGATGATCTTCGGGGTGGCGTTGGAGCCGTTGCCGGAGTTCTTTCCGCCGAGCGCGGCCACCAGCTGGGCCCGGGTGGAGACGGTGAAGGTGTGCGCGGCGTCCGCCTTCGACCCGCCGGTGGTGCCGGTGGTGGCGGAGGCCCAGCCGTCCTTCGCGGCCAGCACGGAGTGGCCGAGGTCGGCGGCGTGGGCGGGCGGGACGCAGGCCAGCGAGCCGCACAGGGCGGCGGCGGCGAACAGCGGTCCGGTGGTGCGGACGGTGCGGGGCAGACGCATGACGGGGCTCCTCGTCGAGCGTGTCGGGTGGGGTGCATGCGTGCGGTGCAGTGCGGTGCGCGGTGCGGCGTGCGGCGTGCGGTACGGCGTGCGGTCGGATGCCCGGGAGCGGTTCACGTCCGTGAACGCCGGTCGCATCCGTGTCCGCAACCTAGGGAGCCCCGCGCAGCCCTGTCAAGGCGTCCGGCACCGGAACGCGACGGCGCCCCGCACCGGGGTGCGGGGCGCCGTAAGGTACATGACGCCGCGTCAGCGGCGCCCGGGGGTCACAGGTGCCGGGTCGCCAGCGTCAGCCGGTCCCGGGCGTCGAACAGCGCGTCCCGGATGGCCTGCTCGCGCCCCGGCGTCAGCCGCGCCACCGGCACCGACACCGACACCGCGTCCCGGGCCGGGACGCGGTACGGGATCGCCACCCCGAAGCAGCGCAGCCCCAGCGTGTTCTCCTCCCGGTCCACCGCGTAGCCGCGGGCGCGCACCTCGGCCAGCTCCCGGATCAGCTCCTCCCGGTCGGTGTGGCTGTGCTCGGTCAGCGGCTCCAGCCGCTCCGGCAGCAGCCGGCGTACCGCCTCGTCGCCCAGCGTCGCCAGCAGCGCCTTGCCGTGCGAGGTCGAGTACGCGGGCAGCCGCCGCCCGATCCGGGTGAACGGCCGCAGGCTGTGCTGGGACTGGCGGGTCGCCAGGTAGACCACGTTCGCCCCGTCCAGCCGGGCCAGGTGGATGGTCTCCCCGGTGTCCTCCGCCAGCACGTCCAGCGCCGGGCGGGCCGCGGCCACCACCGCGTCCCCGTCGATGTACGAGCTGCCCACCAGCAGCGCCCGCACCCCGATGCCGTACCGGGTGCCGGTCGCGTCCGTCTCCACCCAGCCCAGCTCGGCCAGCGTGCGCAGCAGCATGTACAGGCTCGACTTCGGGTAGCCGGTCTGCTCCTGCACCTCCGCCAGGCTGTGCATCCCGGGCCGCCCCGCGAAGTACTCCAGCAGTTCCACCGTCCGCACGGCGGACTTCACCTGGGCGCCGCCGCCCTGGCTGGTGCCGCCCTGGGCGGCATTGGTCGGCGAGGGCATCCTTGACCCCATTCTGTCCCGCGGCGTATCGTCCCGCGAAGTTCAAATAGTTGACTGCCGTTCAGCATACTGAACAACTGAGGGTTGACGGGCCGTCCGGCCCCACGACGGGCCGCACACCGCCGCGCACCGGACGCTACCCGACCCCGCCACCCCACGAGGAGGCCCGCGCCATGACCGCCGAAGCCCGACCCGGCGCCCCCGTCCCCAGCACCGACCCGCGCACCGGGGCCGTCCGCGCCCACCCGGCCCGCGAAGCCGGTCCCGCCGACGTCGACCGGGCCGTCACCGCCGCCGCCCGCACCCTCGACGCGCTCGCCGACCGCCCCCGCCGGGCCGCCCTGCTGCACGCCGCCGCCGACGCCCTGGACGCCGCCCGCCCCGAGATCCTGGCCGCCGCCGACGCCGAGACCGCCCTCGGCGGAACCCGCCTCACCGGCGAACTCGCCCGCACCACCCACCAGTTGCGCAGCTTCGCGCAGACCGTCGAGGACGGCGGCTACCTCGACGTCCGGATCGACCGCGCCGACCCGGCCACCGGCCGCCCCGACCTGCGCCGCACCAGGGCCCCGCTCGGCGTCGCCGCCGTCTTCGCCGCCGGCAACTTCCCGCTCGCCTTCAGCGTCCCCGGCGGCGACACCGCCAGCGCCCTCGCCGCCGGCTGCCCCGTCGTGGTCAAGGCCCACCCCGGCCACCCCGAGACCGGCGAACTCTGCGCCCGCCTGCTGCGCCGCGCCGCCGAGAGCGTCGGCCTGCCCGCCGACGTCCTCACCACCGTCCACGGCTTCGCCGCCGGGGCCGACCTGGTCCGCCACCCGCTCACCGCCGCCGTCGGCTTCACCGGCTCGCTGCGCGGCGGCCGCGCCCTGCACGACCTCGCCGCCGCCCGCCCCCGCCCCATCCCCTTCCACGGCGAACTCGGCAGCCTCAACCCCGTCCTGGTCACCGAACGCGCCGCCGCCACCCGCCCCGAGGAGATCGGCGCCGGCCTGGCCGCCTCCTACACCCTCGGCCACGGCCAGTACTGCACCAAGCCCGGCCTCGTCCTCGTCCCCGCCGGACACCCCGCCCTGGAGAAGGCCGCCGCCACCGCCGCCGCCCAGGTGCCCGCCGCCCCGCTGCTCGACCCGCGGATCCGCGACGCCTACCTCACCGGCGCCGCCCACCGCGCCGCCCTCCCCGGCGTCGAGACCCTCCTCGCCCCCGGCCCCGCCCCCACCGCCGGGGCCCCGCTCGCCGTCCGCCCCGGCCTGCTCGCCACCACCGCCGACCGCCTGCACGACGACCTCCTCGAGGAGTGCTTCGGCCCGCTCACCGTCCTGGTCCGCTACCGCGACGACACCGACCTGCACGCCGCCCTCACTCGCCTCCCCGGCACCCTCACCGCCACCCTCCACCACGCCCCCGACGAGCCCCCCGCCCGCACCCGCGCCCTGCTCGCCCGCCTCGCCCCGCTGGCCGGACGCCTCGTCCTCAACGCCTGGCCCACCGGCGTCGCCGTCACCCCCGCCATGCAGCACGGCGGCCCCTACCCGGCCGCCACCACCCCCACCACCTCCGTCGGAACCGCCGCCATCCACCGCTGGCTCCGCCCCGTCAGCTACCAGGACGCCCCGCCCGAGCTGCTCCCGGCCGAACTCCGCGACCCCACCGCCTGACAGGCGTCCGCCGCCCGCCGCCCCCGCCCGCCGCGCCACCGCCGGTTGCCCCGGCGGGCGGGGGCGCGCTACGTTGGCCCCACCATAAAGC
>NZ_JBHUWH010000502.1:0-5475 GCF_042670125.1 Kitasatospora sp. NPDC057198
GTGCGGGGCCCTTCCCGTGGTGTCGCGTCCTGCCCGCCGAACTGCGGTGCCTGCCCGCCGAACTGCGGTGCGACGAAGGCTACTTGGCGACCTCGCCGCTCTTGCGCAGCTCGCGGGTGTCGGCGGCGACCTTGTCCAGCGAGGTCTCGTCGTCCGCGGACCGCTCGACCACCGACAGCACGACGGAGTGGTCGGCCAGCAGGCAGAAGGCGAGCTTCTCGCCGCTGAAGGTGCCGATGGCGCAGTCCATCACGCCGTCGTTCCCGCCCGCGTCCATCGACTTGCGGCCCTCGAACGTGCCGCCGTCCTTCCCCATCGCCGAGAACTCGCGGTCGAGCTGGTTCTTCGGGCTGGGGAACTTGCTCCAGTAGCCGCTGGCCTGGAGGATCCGGCTCTGGTCGTCCGCGATGTAGATCGCGCTGGTGGTGCCGTCGGGCGTGCCGCCGCTCTCGATGGCGGTCCGGCGTATCTGGTCGGCCACCTCCTGGGCCTGATCGGCCTGCGCCGAGCTGTCCATGCCCTGGAAGACCGTCGGCAGGGCCAGCTTGTTCTTGCCGGACTTGGAGACGGTGTCGTAGGCGAGGTAGCCGACCACGCCGGCACCGGCCAGGATCACCGCGGACACGATCGACAGCGTGATCCACAGGCCCTTGCGGGACTTCCGCGGCGGAGCCGGGTAGCCCATCGGGTACCCGGGGGCACCGGCCGGGTAGCCCTGGGGCGGAACCGACCCGCCCCAGGGGTTCTGCGGCTGCTGGGGCTGGGGGTAGCCGTATCCGGGCTGCTGCTGCGGGACGCCCGGGGCGCCCTGCGGGGGGGTGGGGGCGCCGGGGGTCTGCGGCGGCCCGAAACCGGGCTGCGGCGGGCCGAACTGGTTGTCGGACACGGCTGGGGCTCCGTTCACGCGTGAAGAAGGTGGTGCGGGGGTCTACTTGGCCACGGTGGAGGCGTCCCGGATCTGGCGGGCCAGTGCGGCCATCTCGTCGATCGACAGCGAGTGCGCCTTCGGGTCGATGTCGCCCGCGTTGATGGTGCCCATCGTGGAGTGGCTCGCGAACACGCAGGCGGGCTGGTCCTGCGAGATCTCCTTGCCGCCGACCGTGCCGGTCATGTTGATCACGGCGCAGCGCAGCTGGCTGCCGGGGTCCTTGGGGTCCTTGGCGTCGAACGCCTTGAACTTCTGCTTCCAGGTGACCTTGCCGTCGCCGTCGGCCTCGCCGTTGTTCTCGTCGAACGCCTGCTCCACCTTGGCGACCATCGCGTCGGCGGCCTTGCCGGGGTTGTCGATGGTGCCCCAGGTGCCGTTGAGGCTGGCGATCCCGCCCTCGCCCTTCTGGAAGGACACGCTGATCGACGCCTCGAAGGTGCCGGCGCCCTCCAGCCCGGTCATGCCGTTGCCGTCGTGGGAGGACTTCTGGGTGTAGCCCGCGACGCTCTCCGGGGCCGAGAGCTTGTACTTCGCCTTGGTGTCGGCGCCCTTGGCGGGGTCGGTGGTGGTGCCGCCGCCGTCGCCCTTCATGCCCCACCAGATGCCGCCGCCGGCCGCGAGCAGCACCACGACGACGGTCACCGCGATCAGACCGCCGCGGCCCTTGGACGGCTGGGGCGGCGGGTAGCCGCCGTAGCCCGGCTGCTGCGGCGCGCCGTACTGCTGCGGCTGCTGCTGCGGGTAGCCGTAGCCGGGCTGCGGGGCCGGCGGCTGCTGCTGCGGGTAGCCGTAGCCGGGCTGCTGCGGCGCGCCGTACGCGGGCGGCTGCTGGCCGTAGCCGGGCTGCGGCGGCGGAGCGCCGTAGGGCTGCTGCGGCTGCCCCTGCGGATACTGCTGCGGTCCCTGCCCCTGGCCGTACATCAGTCGTCAGTCTCCCCCGCCGCCTTCGAGTTGCGCGGCCTGTGATTCGGTCGAGTGGTCTACCATGCGGCACGCTATCGTACGGCCCCCCCGGCGCGCCCGAGTGGTCCGCGCACAATCGGTTCGTAACCGCGGTCCGGCCTTCCGTAAACTGTGCGTCGTGACCGACACGACGAACCAGCGCCCCACGAGCTCGCAGCCCGGGGCCGACGCAGCCACCCTCCCGACGACCTACGCCCCGGCAGAGGTAGAGGGCGAGCTGTACGAGCGCTGGGTGGAGCGCGGTTACTTCACGGCCGACGCGAAGAGCGACAAGCCGGCGTACACCATCGTCATCCCGCCCCCGAACGTCACCGGCGCGCTGCACCTGGGCCACGCCTTCCAGCACACGCTGATGGACGCGCTGACCCGCCGCAAGCGGATGCTCGGCTTCGAGGCGCTGTGGCTCCCGGGCATGGACCACGCGGGCATCGCCACCCAGAACAAGGTGGAGCAGCAGCTCGCCGAGGCCGGCCTGTCCCGGCACGACCTGGGCCGGGAGGCCTTCGTCGACAAGGTCTGGGAGTGGAAGGAGAACTACGGTGGCCGGATCCTCGGCCAGATGCGCCGGCTCGGCGACGGCGTCGACTGGTCGCGCGAGCGCTTCACCATGGACGAGGGCCTCTCCCAGGCCGTCCAGACCATCTTCAAGAAGCTCTTCGACGACGGCCTGATCTACCGCGCCGAGCGCATCATCAACTGGTGCCCGCGCTGCCTGACCGCGCTCTCCGACATCGAGGTCAACCACGCGGACGTCCCCGGCGAGCTGGTCTCGATCCGCTACGGCGACGGCGCGGACTCGATCGTCGTGGCGACCACCCGGGCCGAGACCCTGCTGGGCGACACCGCGATCGCCGTCCACCCGTCCGACGAGCGCTACGCGCACCTGGTCGGCCGGACGATCAAGCTGCCGCTGACCGACCGGGAGATCCCGGTCGTCGCCGACGAGCACGTCGACCCGGAGTTCGGCACCGGCGCCGTCAAGGTGACCCCGGCGCACGACCCGAACGACTTCGCGATCGGTCAGCGCCACAACCTGCCCAACCTGACGGTGATGGACGAGCGCGGCACCATCACGGTGCACGGCCCGTTCCTCGGCCTCGACCGGCACGACGCCCGCGCCGCCGTGGTCGGCGCGCTGCGCGAGCAGGGCCGGATCGTCGCCGAGAAGCGCCCGTACGACCACGCGGTCGGCCACTGCTCGCGCTGCCGGACGGTGGTCGAGCCGCGGCTGTCGCTGCAGTGGTGGGTCAAGGTCGAGCCGCTGGCCAGGGCCGCGGGCGACGCGGTCCGCGACGGCCGGGTGCAGATCCACCCGAAGGAGCTGGAGCGCCGCTACTTCGACTGGGTCGACAACATGCACGACTGGTGCATCTCGCGCCAGCTCTGGTGGGGCCACCGGATCCCGGTCTGGTACGGCCCGGACGGCGAGGTCGTCTGCGTCGGACCGGACGAGCAGCCGCCCGCCGGCGAGGGCTGGCACCAGGACACCGACGTGCTGGACACCTGGTTCTCCTCCGGCCTGTGGCCGTTCTCCACCCTCGGCTGGCCGGAGAAGACCCCGGACCTGGAGAAGTTCTACCCGACCGACGTGCTGCTGACCGGCCACGACATCATCTTCTTCTGGGTCGCCCGGATGATGATGTTCGGCCTGTACGCGATGGACGGCCAGGCGCCGTTCCACACCATCGCGCTGACCGGCCTGGTCCGCGACGAGTTCGGCAAGAAGATGTCGAAGTCCTTCGGCAACGTGGTCGACCCGCTGGACTGGATGGACGCCTACGGCGCCGACGCCGTCCGCTTCACGCTGGCCCGCGGCGCCAACCCCGGTGCGGACGTGCCGATCGGCGAGAGCTGGGTCCAGGGCTCGCGCAACTTCTGCAACAAGATCTGGAACGCCGTCCGCTTCGCCCTGATGAACGGCGCCACCGTCGAGGGCCCGCTGCCCGCGCCGGAGGAGCTCACCGCCGCGGACCGCTGGATCCTGTCCCGGCTGAACGCCACCGTCGCCGAGGCCGACGCGCTGTACGACGACTACCAGTTCGCCAAGCTCTCGGACGCGCTGTTCCACTTCGCCTGGGACGAGGTCTTCGACTGGTACGTCGAACTCTCCAAGACCACCCTGAACAAGGGCGGCGCACAGGCCGACCGCGCCCGCCGGGTCCTCGGCGAGGTGCTGGACGTGACGCTGCGCCTGCTGCACCCGATCGTCCCGTTCGTCACCGACGCGCTGTGGACGGCGCTCACCGGCGCCGAGTCGGTCGTGATCGCCGAGTGGCCGAAGGACTCCGGCTACCGGGACGCCGAGGCCGAGTCGGAGATCGCCCTGCTCCAGCAGGTGGTCACCGAGGTCCGCCGGTTCCGCAACGACCAGGGCCTGCGCGACACCCAGAAGGTCCCGGCCCGGCTGGGGCTGGCCGGCCACCGACTGGAGGTGCACGAGGCCGCGATCCGTTCGCTGCTGCGCCTGACGCTGCCGGAGGAGGGCTTCCACGCCACCGCCTCGCTGCCGGTGGCCGGGGCCACCGTCGAGCTCGACCTGTCCGGCACCATCGACGTCCCGGCCGAACGCAAGCGCCTGCAGAAGGACTTGGCGACGGCCGAGAAGGAGAAGGCGCAGGCCACCGGCAAGCTCGGCAACGAGGCGTTCCTGGCCAAGGCGCCGGACGAGGTGGTCGCCAAGATCCGCACCCGGCTGGCGGCCGCCGAGGCCGACATCGAGCGCATCACCGCCCAGCTCGCGGCGCTGCCGCAGGGCTGACCGGCCAGGGAAGGGCCGTCGCTCCCCACGGGGGCGGCGGCCCTCCGCTTTTCCCGAGTTGTTCCCGGCGGTTTGTCAATTCCCTTGCCCGCGCGTCGCGGTACCGGTCAAACACCCCCTATTCGGCGTCATTACGCGGCAATTGACGAACCGAACCGATTGGAATGCATTGCGTTGCCGATCCCCGCGCGTTCAGCGACCTTTGCACGTCCGATGTGTACGGTGGGCGACGTTCCCATTCGGGCGGGGCACGAACGGAGGGTGCGCGCATGATGGCGACCGGGGAGTTGGCCGACGAACTTTCGGAGGAACTTCCGAGGGAAGAGGTGGAGGCGGCCAAGGCCAGGGCGGCGACGCTGCTGCTGGCATTCCGGCACGGGAACCAGGTTGCCTTCGACACCGAGCTGGACCGGCTGCTCGCCGAGCACGTCGAGCGCGAGGTGGCCACCCTGCTGGTGTGGATCGCCGCCGAGGCGGTCCGCAAGGCGTACGCTCCCGAGGTCGCCGACCGGGTGCTGCGCGGCCTCGCCCGGCGCGCCCCGCACGACACCGCCCAGGTGCCGGTGGACGAGGAGGCGGCCGGTGCCGCCCTGCTGCTGGAGGCCGTCGCCGCGGGCGACGTGGCCGAGGTCCGCGCCCTGGTGGCCGGCACGCCCGACACCACCTACCTGCTCGGCGGCCTGGTGCAGGCGGTGGCGATGATGCTGCCGCTGCTGCCGGAGGGCGAGGCCGAGGAGATCGCCGCCGAGCTGCGCCGCCGGCACGCCGGCCGGCTGCCGATGCCCCGCGGCAGGTGCTGACGGATCGTCACTGCGCGTCCCGGGGC